>CAYRNG010000085.1:0-5893 GCA_964425395.1 uncultured Candidatus Kuenenia sp.
CTGGGGGTGATCGCCATTCCCGCCCTCGACGAGTGGGCCTATGCCACCCTCGGCGGCGGCGCCTGGCATTCCCGCGGCGGCGGGCCGGCCAGTGCGGCCCGCGTGTCGTCGCGAAGCACGCTGGCCGAGGCGCTCGTCTCGTCGAGCGACTTCGTCGATTTTGGCCGCTGGGAGGGGGGTGGTGCGGCCGGTCGGGCGGCCCGCGACCGGCTCGATGCCGCGGCCGGCCTGGTGCGGACCTGGGGCGACGGCTACGGCTACCTGCTCGTAGCCACCGGCCGGGCCGAGGTAATGATCGACCCCCGGCTCAATCCCTGGGATGCCGCCGCCGTGGAGGTGGTCGTGACCGAGGCTGGGGGCCGGTTCAGCGACTGGCAGGGCCGGCCGCGGATCGACTCGGGCGACGGCCTGGCCACCAACGGCCTCGTCCATGACGAGCTGCTGGCCTTGCTCTGCCCCTGACTGGCCCTGATCTTTCGCTCAGCGCCGCTCGAGGGCCCGGCGGGTGACCCAGCGGCGGTAGCCGAACATGAACCACAGGCTCGGCCAGGAGAAGAGCACCCGCGTCACCAGCCCCCAGAAGCCGCGGGCGTGCTCGTATTCGATGTGCTCGCGGATCTCGGTGCGGCCGTCGGCCAGCGGCACGAACGAGTGGGTGTGTTCCCAGCGGGCGGCCGGACCCGAGGCCTGGACGTCGGTAAAGCCTCGCTCGGAGACGTCGCGGTGGACCGCCTTCCAGCGGAGGGGCAGGGGGCCGACCCAGAGCGTGAATTCCGAGACCGAGCCCTCGGCCAGCGGCTCGATGAAATGGAGCTGGACGATCGTGGGGGGCGGGGTGAGCCGCTTGAGGGCCGAGGTGTCGCGGTGGAAGTCGCGGACCGCCTCGAGCGGGGCCGTCACGGTGAAGGAATAGTCGAACACGGGCATGCGGGCATCCTAGCCGGCCGCGGAAAACTGGGTGCGGTTGCGGAAATTCCGGCCCCGGGTATGATCTCGGTCTTGGTTTTTCGCTTCATTTCCGAGGTTTTCCCGTGGCACGTTCCTGTCAGGTCTGCGGCAAGGGCTTTTCGGTCGGCAATCAGGTCACCATCCGCGGCAAGGCGAAGTACCTCGGCGGTGTCGGCACCAAGATCACCGGCATCACCAAGCGGAAGTTCAAGCCCAACCTCCAGCGGCTGCGGGTGACCGTCGGCAACGGCACCAACACGTCGGTCCTGGTCTGCACCCAGTGCATCAAGAGCGGCCGGGTGACGAAGCTCGTCAAGCAGAAGCCCTTCCACCTGCCCAAGATCGAGCAGGCCAAGCCGGCGGCCGAGGAGGCCGTGCCGGCCGGGCCGCGGGCTCGCCCCTAGGCCGCCCGCCCGGCCCCGGGGTCTCCCGCCATGAGCCTCTCCCGTCAGGACGTCGCCAAGGTCGGCTCGCTCGCCCGGCTGGCCCTCACCGAGGAGGAGCTCGCGCGGATGACCGGCGAGCTCTCGAAGATCGTCGACTTCGTCTCCCAACTCGGGGAGCTCGACACGGGGGCGGTCGAGCCGCTGGCCCATCCGCTCGATACCCGCAACGTGTTCCGGGAGGACGAGCCGGCCGAGTCGCTGACCACCGAACAGGCCCTCGCCTCCGCGCCCCGCCACGACGGTTCCTGCTTCCTCGTGCCCGCCGTGCTCGGCGAGTCTGGCGCCGCCTGAGCCCACTCCCATGCAGCTCCTCGATCGCTCCGCCGCAGACATCGTGACCGCCGTCCGGGCGGGGGACGCGTCGGCGGTGGACGTGGCCACGGCCTTCCTCGACCGGATCGCCGCCGTTGACTCGAAGGTCAACGCCTTCTTGGCGAGCGACCGGGAGGCAACGCTGCGCAGGGCCGCCGAGATCGACGCCCGCCGCAAGGCCGGCAAAGCCTTGGGACCGCTGGCCGGCCTGCCCGTGGCGGTCAAAGACGCCCTCTGCACCACCGACTACCCGACCACCTGCGCCTCCAAGATGCTCGCCGGCTACCGGCCCCCCTACGACGCTGACGTGGTCGCCCGGCTGCGGCGGGCCGATGCCGTGATCGTCGGCAAGACGAACATGGACGAGTTCGCGATGGGGGGCTCCAACGAAAACTCCGCCTTCGGACCGGTCCATAATCCCTGGGATCTTTCCCGGGCTCCAGGGGGCTCGAGCGGCGGCTCTGCGGCCGCCGTGGCAGCTTCGATGGCCCCGGTCGCGATCGGCTCCGACACCGGCGGCTCGATCCGCCAGCCGGCGGGCCTGTGCGGGATCACGGGCTTCAAGCCGACCTACGGCCGGATCAGCCGGCGGGGCCTGGTGGCCTTCGCCTCGAGCCTCGACCAGATCGGGCCGATGGCCCGCTCGGCAGCCGACTGCGCCCTGCTGATGGAGTCGATCGCCGGCCACGATCCGAGCGACGCCACGTCGCTCGCCGACCCGGTGCCCCCCTACACGCAACTGCTCGAGGAGCCGCTGGCCGGCCTGAGAATCGGCCGCGTCGCCGACCACTACGGCCCCGGCCTCGACCCCGAGGTGGCCCGGGGCGTGGAAGAGGCCTTCGCCGTCTACGAGGCGGCTGGAGCGACCGTGCACGATGTCGATTTGCCGCATGCGAAGTATGGGATCCCGACTTACTATCTGATCGCGCCCTGCGAGGCGTCGAGCAACCTGGCCCGGTATGACGGTGCTCACTATGGGAGTCGGGCCGAGCCCGAGAGGGGACATCGGGCCGAGCCCGAGAGGGGCCATCGGGCCGAGCCGGGGGAGGGGAGCAACGCCTACGTGGGCACGTTCGACTCGCCGCTGGTCGAGATGTACTGCCGCAGCCGGGCCGAGGGTTTTGGGCCCGAGGTCAAGCGGCGAATCATGCTCGGCACCTACGCCCTCTCGGCGGGCTACTACGAGGCCTTCTACGCCAAGGCGCTCCGCGTCCGCCGGCTGATCCAGCAGGATTTCCTGGCGGCCTTCCAGAAGGTCGACCTGATCGCCGGACCGGTCTCCCCGACGGCGGCCTTCCCGCTCGGCGAGAAGACGGGCGACCCGCTGGCCATGTATCTCGTTGACATGTACACGGTGGGCACGAACCTGGCCGGAATCGGCGGGATCTCATTCCCTTGCGGGTTCACCAAGGGGGGCCTGCCGATCGGATTTCAGCTCCAGGGGCCGGCACTGGCCGAGCCGCTTCTGCTCCGGGCCGCCGACCGGTTTCAGCGACTCACCGACTGGCACCGCCGCCGCCCAGCCCTCACCGCCTGACAGGGTTTTCCTCCGGCCCTCCGGGGCCTGCCTGCCATGTCCACCACGTCCAACCAGCCCGCGACTGCCGCCGAGCCGTTCACGACCGTGATCGGCCTCGAGGTGCACGTGCAGCTGCAGACGAAGACCAAGCTCTTCTGCGGCTGCTCGACCCGGTTCGGCAGCCCGCCCAACACGCAGGTCTGCCCCACCTGCCTCGGGCTGCCCGGCTCGCTGCCGGTGATGAACCGGCAGGCCTTCAACCTTGCCCTCCGGGCGGCGCTGGCGCTCGACTGCCGGATCGCTCCCTACACCAAGTGGGACCGCAAGAACTACTTCTACCCCGACCTGCCCAAGGGCTATCAGATCAGCCAATACGACCTCCCGTTCTCGGAGCACGGGCAGCTCGAGGTGACCGACCCCAAGGGGGCCTTCACGCGGCGGGTGGGGATCATCCGCGTCCAACTCGAGGAGGACGCCGGCAAGAGCATGCACGACGAGGCGGCCGGCCTGGCCGACAGCCGCATCGACCTGAATCGCACCGGCACGCCGCTCTGCGAGATCGTTACCCAGCCCGACCTGAGGAGCCCGCAGGAGGCCCGGGCCTGGCTCAATGAGCTGAAACTCCTGCTCGTGTATCTGGGCGTGAGCGACTGCAACATGCAGGAGGGAAGCCTCCGCGTGGACGCCAACGTCAATCTCCACATCCCCCGGCCCGACGGCACGCTCGCCAAGACGCCGATCGTGGAAATCAAGAACATGAACTCCTTCCGCTCGGTGGAGCGGGCGCTGGCCTACGAAGCCGCCCGCCAGTGGGAGGAGTGGCAGGCCACACGGGCCGAGCTTGGTAGTGCCCCCAAGCAGACCCGCGGCTGGGACGACGCGGCCGGGATCACGCGGGCCCAGCGGGCCAAGGAGGAGTCGAGCGACTACCGCTACTTCCCCGAGCCCGACCTCGTGCCGGTGACCGTGAGCGAGGCGCAGGTGGCCGCGATCCGGGCCGCGATGGGTGAGCCGCCCAGCGTGCTGCGGAAGCAGCTCGCCGACCGCTGGGGGATTTCGGCCTACGACGCCGACGTGCTCGTCAATCAGGGGCAGGAGCTCGTGGCCTGGTACGAGGAGCTGGCCCGGCTGGCGGGCGACGGCAAGGCGGCCTCCAACTGGATGCAGCAGGACGTCCTCCGGACGCTCAACGAGCGGGGCTGGTCGATCGGCGAGTTTCCGCCCGCCCCGGGCGTGGTGGCCGAGATCATCGTCCGGATTGCCAAGGGCGACTTCGACACCAGCCGCGGCCGGGAGATCTTTGCCGAGGTGCTCGCCAGCGGAAAGCCGGTGGCCGAGGTGGTGGCCGGGCTGGGGATCGCCGCGGTCGGCGACGACGAGCTCGAGGCCCTGTGCCGGGACTTGATCGCGGCCAACCCCAAGATCGTGGCCGACGTGCTCGGCGGCAAGGAGCAGGCCGCCGCCGGACTGATCGGCCAGGCCAAGAAGAAGAACCCCAACGTGAACCCGGGCAAGGTTCGAGCCAAGTGCCTCGAACTCATCCTCCAGGGCTCATAGCCCGTCGCGAACAGTCATAGAAACCCCGGGCGGGAGCCCGGGGACGGTGCCTCGCGATAGCCACCCGGCTCCCCACGTCCCCTAAACTGCCAGTCTCAGATCTCTTCCTACAAATCGTTCGATTGAATCGCACGCAATGTCACTCTCAATCGAACGCACAGTACCCTTCTCAAATCGAACCCCAATTGAACTCCCACCCGTCCTCGCAATCATCGCACCAAAAGCCACCGGCAAAACCCACCTCGCCCAAACTCTCTTCCCCTCCCATCGTCACGTCACGCTTGCCCTCCCCACCGAGGCCGCCCGCGCCCTCCTCGACCCCGCAGCCTTCCTGACCGCGCACCCGCCTCCCGTCGTGATCGACGACGTCCACCTCGCGCCCCGGCTTTTTCACCACCTGGCCCGCGAGCTCGCGGCGAAGCCCTGTCCGTCGGCCGGCTACGTGCTCGTGGGCTCGCGGCCCCGCACCCTCGCCGCCGCAATCGACGAGGCCTTCAGCGGCGACCCGAGCCGCTGCCGCCTGATCGAAGTCGACGGCCTCTCTCAAGCCGAGGCGGCAGCCGCCCGGCCCGACCTCTCGCTTGCCGGCCGGCTGCTGCGAGGAGGCTATCCGGCCCTCTATGCCGACCCGGCGGCCGACGTCCGCGAGTTCATGCGGTCGCTCGTGGCCGAGCACCTGGCCCACGAGTTGCCGCTCCAGCTGCGGGTGGACAGCCTCCACGACTACGAGCGGTTCGTGCGGGCGGTCGCCCAGCGGGCCGGCAGGCTGCTCAACAAGGCGGAACTGGCCCGGGAGATCGGGATCGCCGGCTCGACGGCCGCGATCTGGCTCGACACGCTCGTGGATGCCGGCGTGGTGTCGCTCCTGCGGCCCTGGACGCCGCCGCAGGGCCGGCCGCCGGTCAAGGCGCCGAAGGCCTACTTCCACGACACCGGGCTGTCCGCGGCGCTCCTGGGCATCCGCGACGAAGAGGACCTGGCCGACTCGCCCCACGCGCCGCTGCTCTGGGAGACATGCGTGTTCAACGAGCTCCGCCGGCTCCTGGCCGCGGCGGCCCCGGGTGCCGAGCTCGCCTTCTGGCGGGACCGCACCAAGGAGGCCGACTTCCTC
>CAYRNG010000086.1:0-5588 GCA_964425395.1 uncultured Candidatus Kuenenia sp.
CGGCCGTGATCCTCCTCTCGGGCGTCCTCTACTGGGCCGCCACGCTGGTCACGGGCTAGCTTCCCACCGGGGGGGAACTTCGGCCCGGGGCCGGCAGCCATCGCCAAAGGCGCAGGCCCGGCAGACCCAGACGAGCTTGTATTCGTAGGAGTAGACCTCCTGTTCGGTCGTCTTCTTGAGGAGCGACTTCTTCTCCCGAATGGTGGTGGTGCCACAGCCGCAGCCGGTCGAGCAGCCCCCCAGGAGGCCAGCTCCCGGCACGCAGACCGGCTCGCATTTCATCTGGTACTCGACGTGCGGCTTCTTCTTCTTGAGCGGCACGCGGCGGCAGACCGGGTAGAGCCCGCCCCGCGGGCAGGAGGGAGCAGAGGCCTCCTGATCGGCGGCGGCACGCGGCGGCTCGGTGGGGGGCGCTGGGGCCGGCTCCGCGGCCAGGGCGGCGGCGGCCAGCATGGCCCCAAGGCCGAGCGCCCCGGAAACCTTCCTGGTTGCTGGCGACGGATGCATGAAGTCTCCCTCAGAAGTCGAAGAACAGCCGCGACCCGAAGCTGTTGATGCCGCCGGAGCCGTTGCCCCCGAGGCTGTTGGTGAAGTCGCGGTAGGTGAAGTCGTAGTTGAAGGCCATCCGGGTGTTTGGGTTCAGGAACCAGTTGAGCCCCAGGGTGACGCCGTTGAGGACGCCGCCGTTGATCCCCTTGTCGTTGAGGCAGACCCAGTCGTAGCGGGCCCCGATCTGCCAGGCCCCCTCGCTCTGGGCGATCCCCCGGGCGGTGCCCACCCGGAAGAAGTTGTTCCGGGGGATGAAGCGGTCGAGGACCGCCTGGCGGCGGTTGTAGGCCCGCCCCTCGCCGGTCAGGGCATACATCACCTCGCAGTAGGCGCCCTGATAGAAGAGGTTGTCGACGACGGTGTCGAAGGGCTGCTGGCCGGCGTTCTTCGAGGGGTTGAGAATCGAGCGGGCCTTGGGCACGAGCGTGCAGGTCCACTCGGCCTGCACCTGAAGCGGCCCCCAATTGGAAGCGTATTCCGCGGTCAGGAGGGTCTGGTAGGCGGCTCCCAAAAGGCCGCTGTCGAGGTAGATCGAATTGAGCGGGCCGGGGGGGCCGTTGCGGATGTTGCCGCGGACACGGTAGCGGATGCTCCCCTCCTGAAAGCCGGCCTCTCCGGGCGTGCCGCTGATCTGGGGCTTGGGCGTCTGCTGGTAGACCGCGCACAGGCCGAGGTGGGTCCAGCGGTTCTCCTCCGGCTCGTCCACGACCAGCCGCGTGGCCCGCATCTGGATCGAGTTGGCCGCGGCGGTGTTCGCGAAGCCGAAGATATTGAAGTCGTCCTTGAAGACGCCAACGGCCAGCCGGGCCTCGTCGTTATCGCCGTAGTTCTGGAAGACCACGATCCCGGGGGCGTAGGCGTTGTTGAAGGGCATCGTGAAGGCGTCGGCGAGAAACGACCGCTCCATGAAGTTCACGAACCGGTCGCTGGTGATGTGCTCCAGACCGGTGAGCGTGTTCTGGTTGCCAATCACGACGTTGCCCAGGACGGGCAGCTTCGTGAGGGCCAGCCAGACTTCGGTGGGGGCCGGGTAGGGGCCGCCCTGGTTCTCGAGGGTGGGGTCGGCCAGCTGGGAGATCTGCAGCTGGTTGACGAGGTCGAATTCGGTGATCCACTCGACGTTCTCGTACATCTGGCCGTCGATCCGGAAGCGGCCGCGGCGGAAGTTGGTGGCTCCGGCCAGGGGCGGGTTGAGCCCGCCGTCGATCGGCTCGAGGTTCGGCCCCGGGCCGGCGGTGAAGGCGGTCGTGTCGACCTGGGCCCGGCCGCCGACATGGACGCGGAACTCCCGGTTGGAAGACATGAATTCCAGGCCGTTGTTCCAGACCGGCTTGAGCGAGACGTCGGCCCCCACGACCAGGGCGTCGTCGGTGAGTTGTGACTCACCGGGGGCGAGCTTTTCTTCAGCGGTCTGAGGCTCCGGGGCGGCAGCCTCTCCGCCATCCGCTGTGCGGGGCGGGGGGATGACCTCGGGGGGCTCGGGGGCCACCTCGCCACGCGGGGCGGCGGAGTCGAAGGCGACCAACTGGATCGGCTCGAAGGCGTCGGTCACCACCCCCGCAATCGGCGCGGACGTCTGCCCCGAAGCTTGGCCGGCGGCCAGACCGAGGGCCAGCCACACCAGACCGCGCGTGAGACAGGGCGTGCGGGGGGCAAACATACGGGCGGACGGGGTAGGCTAGAACCGCCGCCGCCGCCCACGTGGCCGGACCGGCATGTTCCTGCTCACCGCTACGATCGGAACATTCCGCGCAGCCCGATTATTAGGAATTCACGACCCGAACTATTGGCGTGCATCTGGCTTCCCCAAATCCCCCCGCCATCCCGATCTGTCACGCCGTGTAGGTCCGTCACGCCGTGACGGACTATCTCGCCGGCCAGTTGAGGCAGCCCCTTGCGCGACCCGGATTTCCTGGCGGGCAGGCGGAGCCTGGTATCCCGCCGGCCAGTTGGCGACGCCCTCTCAAGGCCGCCGGGTCCAGCCGGCAACACCCCGCTGTCCGTCGGGTTAAAAACCCGCGGCTACGTTCGCAGGGCACGGCCGCCACGTAGCGGCGGGATTCCATCCCGCCGGCCAGTTGGCAACGCGTATCCGGTGCCGCCGTTTCCAGTCGGCATCGCCGCGCTGCCCGCGGGGTAACAAACCCGCGGCTACGTTCGCAGAGCACGGCCGACACGTAGCGGCGGGAGTCCATCCCCCGGAGCCCGCCGGGGGCAGGGATGCCCCGCCGGGCGTATAACTAGAAATCAAACGCCAGCCGGGTGCCGAAGCTGTTGATCCCGCCCGACCCGTTGGCCCCGAAACTGTTGGTGAAGTCCCGGTAGGTGAAGTCGTAGTTGAAGTACATCCGGGCGTTGGGATTCAAGAGCCAGTTGAGGCCGATCGTCATCCCGTTGAGCACCCCGCCGTGCACCTCGCCGTCGTCGAGGCAGAGATAGTTGTACCGGACCGCCAGTTGCCAGGCTCCGGGGCTCGTCCGGATCCGGCTCGCCCGGAGGGGGTCGCGGAGGCGGTAGAAGTTGTTCCGGGGCACGGGCCGCCCGAACCGGGAGAGGGACAGGTCGTAGCCCTGGCTTTCGCCGGTCAGAAACCAGGCCGCCTCCAGGTAGCCCCCCTGGAAGAAGACCGTGCCCAAGGGGGTGCCCGGGGGGGGCTGGAGGCCGGCGTTGACCGGATCGACGCCGGTGGTGGATGCGCCGTAGAGCCAGGAGCCGAAGTACTCTCCCTGGAGCGTGAGCGGGCCGGCGGCGGCGGCCAGTTCCAGGCCCAGCATGTTCTGCCAGTCGCCGGCCAGGAGGCCGGCATCGGCGTAGATCGAGTTGAGCGGGCCGGGGGGCCCGTTGCGGATGTCGCCCCGGCTCCGGAACCGGACGGCCCGGATCATCGGGCCTGTGGGCGTGCCGGTGACCGGGTCGATCTCCGAGGGCACGCTCGCCAGACCCATCGTGCGGCCCGAGACCCCCAGGTGGAAGAGCCGGCCGGCATCGGGATCGTAGACCGGCAGCACCACCAGCCGGCCGACAGTCTGGCTTCCACCGCTTGAGTTGGCGAAGCCGAACGGGTTGGCCGTGTTCTTGAATTCGCCCACGTACCAGCCGATCCGGCCGTCGGCTGAGTGATTGAGGAGCTGGATGCCGGGCAGGTAGCCCTCGTTGAAGGGAGCCTCGAAGGCATCCTGGCTGAAGGACCGCTCCATGAAGGTCAGCCAGCGGCTGTCGCTGACATGCTCGAGGCCGTAGGGATCCTTTTGGTTGCCGATCCGCATCGTGCCCAGGACCGGCAGGTCACGGACCTGCAGCCAAAGGTCGTTCATGGCCGGCAGGTTGCCCTGGCCCGGGAGCGTCGGGAAGGAGACGTTGGAAGCTGTCAGCTGGTTGGCGAAGTCGAACTCGGTGGCCCAGTCGTACGACTCGTAAAACCGCCCGCCCGCCCGGAGCCGCGCGCGGCGGAGGTTGGCAGCCCCGGAGAGCGGCGGGTTGAGGCCGCCCTCGAGTGGCACCGCAGCCGGACCGGGGCCGGCGGTGAAGCCCGAGGCGTCGAGCTGCACGCGGCCACCGATCGCAAGCATGAAGTCTCCGGCCGGGCTCTGAAGCTCGAGCCCGTTTCGCCAGGCAGCCTCGAGCGGCGGGGCCAGGTCGGGAGAGAAGAAGGGCTCCGCCGCGACGCGGGCGGGCAGAGGAGGCGGGATCGCCTCCGGCGGCGGGGGTTCGGCCGCGGCTAGCGCCAGCCGCCAGAGGGCAATCCAGCCGACCATCCAGAGCGGCCAGGGCCGGCCGCGACGACCGGCAGGCCTGCACCTGCCCTCAGAATCGTTCGCCATGCCCGGACCCCTCCTGTTCGCCTGACAGTTGAGGTTCGTCGAGAGTTCGGTGGTGTCTTGACGGTCGTGCCTGGTGTGCCGGTCGGCGAAAGGAGCGAGGCCGGGCGCTGGAGACCCGTCGTGGTAAGCCTGGCAGACCCTGCGGGGCGGCAGGGCCTGCGGGGCGGCCGCGGTATGCTCTCGGGCATGACGAGTGCCCGCTGCCCGATCTGTGCCGGCCCCACCCACGAGATCCGGGCCAAGCTCGTCTGCCGGCAGTGCGGGGCGATCCTCGAGACCTGCTGCGAGGGGGGGCCGATGGCCGGCGGCTGCGACCTCGACCGCGAGCCGTCCACGCCCGATGCCGCACGACCGGCACGAGCGGATTCTTCGGACGATTTTCCCCGCGGCTGAGTTTTCCGGTCCGGGAAGCCCGATCCCCTGAGGGGAGTTTGCCGGCAGCGCAAACCCTCCCGGTTTCGGTGACCGTCCCGTGGGCGGTTGGCGAGCCGGGAACGGAATGCCGGCAGGCCTCCTGCCAGCTGGTTTTTTGTGGCGGAACGGCCCCGGTCGGCCGTCAGAAAAGCTCTGGCACCTGGTTTCGCGAAACGGTCGATGTCTTTCCTTTCCCCTCTGGAGGTTTCCGTGAAGAAGCGTCTTACGTTCAAGTTCCTGCCGTGGGTGGCGGCTGCCGGCGTCTGTGTCGGCGGCACGTTCGTCCGCGGTGAGGATGCCGCCGCCCCGGCGGTCGAAGGCTCGGTGCTGGTCGCCGATGCCGCCCCCGAGCCGGCCGCCGTCGCCGCCGGCGAGTTCGCCGGCGAGGCCCTCACGTCCGATCCGTGCATGCGGACGGTGAAGGTCTGGAAGATGGTGCCCGAGATCCGCGAGGTCGAGGCGACCGAGTGGACGACCGAGGTCCGCGAGCGGACCATTTCGGTCAAGACCCGGGTGCCGCGGATCGAGGAGAAGACCAGCACCTACACCGTGATGGTGCCGGAGCAGCGGACGAAGACGGTGTGCTACACCGTCAACGTCAACGTGCCGGAGACCAAGACGGTCGAGTACAAGGTCAACGTCCCCTACACCGAGCAGCTCGAGCAGAGCTACACGGTGATGGTGCCCGTCAAGGAAGAGCGGACGGCCACCTACAAGGTGATGGTGCCCTACACCGAGGAGCGGACGGCCACCTACAAGGTGAACGTGCCCTACACCGAAGAGGTCCAGCAGACCTACACGGTG
>CAYRNG010000087.1:0-6611 GCA_964425395.1 uncultured Candidatus Kuenenia sp.
ACCAAGAACACGACTTCCGTCATGGCTTCGGCTACTGACAGCACGGCAGTGCGAAGGGACAGCAGACGCGATCCTCTCATCAATCCGCACAACCCAAACGTCGGGGCGACAGGACTTGAACCTGCGACCTCTTGACCCCCAGTCAAGCGCGCTAGCCAAACTGCGCCACGCCCCGAGCCGCCGGCACACGCCGCCGATCGCTCGACGCCGACTGCCAACATTTCGATCATTGCATAAATCGCCCGCAGATTCAATCTCGGCCTCAGAGCCTCGCAGCCGACCCCACGAAGGCCAGTTCAGGAGCCTCCCGCCCCGTCCTCAGGCCCGGCTGGCCGCTCCCCACCGCCCCGGCAGCCAGCCGGCTCCCAGGCAGTTCCAGATCAGGCCCCCGGCCGCCAAGGTCACGTAGCCCGTCACCGCCGTCACCACCAAAAGCAGTGCCGCCATCCCGGCATGAAACGGCTCGAGCACGACATCCGACTTGAGGCCATGGACCCGAAATATGAAATCCATCACCCCCTGCCCCAGCCCCGCCGCATGGATCACGATCCACACCGCATGCCAGGCCGCCATCAACGCCGCCCCCACGATCCCCAGCCGATTCGCGTCTACGTGATTCATGATTTGCCTCCACGCTCCCGGTGCCTGCTCAGGCCGCCTTTGCCGCTCGATCGCCGCCGCCCACGCTCCCTGCCGCACCAAACCCTACGCCGCGGACCGGTCACCGGGCCAGCCAGCCCGCCGCCGATGCCCGGACCCGCTCCCGCCTCGCCCGCCGAGCAGCCGCCCCCCCCTCGCCCGCCAACAGCCCCGCCTTCCGAAACCGCCGGCCGGCGTGCAACAATGCCGTCCCTGCACCGTCTCTTCGCTTTCTCATCAGCCCCTCGACCCCGCTCCCATGACGCCCCCCTCCGGACACACCGCCCCCTTCGCCGCCCGGCTCGCCGCCGCCATCCGGGCCAAAGGCACCCCCGCCTGCGTCGGCCTCGACCCCCGCCACGACTCGCTGCCCCCGGCCCTCGGCGCCACCGCCGCCGCAGCCGACGACCCCGCCGCCCTGGCCGCCATCTTCACCGACTTCTGCCGCGGCGTGATCGACGTGGTGGCCCCGCTCGTGCCGATCGTCAAGCCGCAGCTCGCCTGCTTCGAGGCCCTCGGGCCCCACGGGATGACGGCCCTCGCCGAGGTGATCGCCCACGCCCGCTCCCAGGGCCTGCTCGTGCTCGCCGACGGCAAGCGGGGCGACATCGGCTCCACCGCCGAGGCCTATGCCGCCGGCTGGCTGGCCGGCCCTTGGGCAGCCGACGCGCTCACGGTAAACCCCTACCTCGGCCTCGATTCCGTCGAGCCCTTCGTGAACGCGGCCGCCGACCGTGGCGCCGGCATCTTCATCCTCGTCAAAACCTCCAATCCCGGCAGCAAGGATTTCCAGGACCTCACGAGCGACGGCCGAACGATCTACGAACACGTCGCCGCCGGCGTCGAGGCACTCGCCGCCCGGACCGCGGCGGGGGCTACCTACGGCGCCGTGGGCGCGGTCGTGGGCGCCACCTGGCCCACGCAGCTCGACGACCTCCGGGCCGCCATGCCCCACGCCTGGATCCTCGTGCCCGGCTTCGGCCGCCAGGGAGGCCGGGCCGCCGACGTCCGCGGCGCCTTCCACACCTCCGGCCTGGGGGCGATCGTCGTCAGCGCCCGCGACGTGATCTTCGCCCACGCCCGGCCCGAGATGACCGAGGGGCTCGCCCCGGGCCAGTGGCAGACGGCCGTCGAACGGGCGGCCCACGACATGATCGAGCGGCTTGCCGCCGACACGCCCGCCGCGGCCCTGCGGTGACGGGGACACAGAAGGGGGACAGTCCCCTGCGGGGAAAGAAGGGGGACAGTCCCCACGGCCCCTACCCCGCCGCCAAGACCTGGCTCACCAGCGGCAGGAGCTGCTTCTTGCGGCTGACTACGTTCTCGAGCTCATACAGCCCCCGGTCGAGCCGGGGATAGTTGATCTCCTCCCAGGCCTCCGACTCCCGCGAGAGGAGCAAGACCGATCCATTGCTCACCACGTCGGTCACGAGCAGGGCCGAGAATTCGAGCCCCTGGCGGCGGGAAAACTCCTCGAGCGCCCCCCGCAGGTCGTCCTTCCGCTCCCAGAACAGGTCGAAGCCCGTCTCCTCGATCTGCGAGATCGAAAACCGCACCCCGTGCTCGGTGAACTCCTTGCAGTCCTCGCGGACCACCTCGGCCGGCGTCTTCGACCGCAACGCCGAGCCGACCTCGAAAAACTCCCGGGCGTAGGCCTTGAGGTCTTCCCCGCAGCGCGGCTCGAGCCAGGCCAGGATCTCGCGATCGACGTCGGTCGTGGTGGGCGACTTGAGGTGGAGCGTGTCGGAAATGATGCCCGAGGCCATGCACAGGGCAACCGCCCGCTCCGGCTCGAGCCCCGCCCCGCGAAACTGCCGGGCCACCAGCGTGCAGGTCGAGCCCACCGGCTCGTTCACGAACCGGATCGGCTGCGTGCTCTTGAGGCCGCCGCCGAGCCGATGATGGTCGAGCACCTCCACGATCTCCGCCTCGTCGGCCCCCGGCACCGCCTGGGCCAGTTCGTTGTGGTCCACGAGCACCAGCCGCGGCCGGGGCGGATTGAGCACGTCGCTCTTGAAGGCCAGCCCCACGAGCACCCCGTCGTCACCGACCACCGGAAACACCGGCTGGGTGGACCGCTCCACCGTGCCCCGCACCTCCGCCGCGGTCGCCTTGGCCGCCAGCGTGATGACGTCGGTCTCGACCACCGGATCGATGAACTGGGAACTCTTGAGCCTGAGCGTCGTGTTCACCGTGTCGAACGGGCTCAAGATCACCGCCACGTCGCGGGCCCTGGCCAATTCAACGAGCCCCTTCGAGAGCTTGAATCCCCCGGTGATCACGAGCGCCCGCACGCCGTGCTCGATTGCCGGCAGGTGGATCGTGGGCCGGTCGCCGCAGACCACCACCAGCCGCCGGGCCGGATACGACTCCATCCGCTCCGTGAACCCCTCGGCGCTCATCGCCCCCACCATCACCAAGAGCTCGTCTCGCTGCTCGGGGGCCAGCACGTGCTGGAACGAGCCCCCCACGACGTCGCACATCGTCTGGAGGCTCGTCTCCACCGTCCGGGCCCGGGTGGCGTCGGCCGCGTCGCGAAAGAAGAGATCCATCAGGTTGAGCACCGAGAGCACCCCCACGACCCGGCGGTGGGAATCGACCACCGGGATCGCCCGCAGATCGCCGTCCTTCATCCGCTGGTAGGCGTCGTGAAACGACTCGCCGAGGCAGGCCGTGGGCGGGTTGCGGCGGCAGATGTCTTCCAACTGCGGCCGCACGTCCATCACGATCCGCGGCGGCGCGATGCCGGCCCGCTTGAGCACGAACTCCGTCCGCTGGTTGGGCGGCCCGCAGCATGCGGCCACCGTCTCGGGCCGGCCGGTCCGCCGCAGGTAGTCGGCGTAGGCGATCGCCGAACAGATGGCGTCGGTGTCGGGATTGCGGTGCCCGAAGACGAGCAGGCTCATGGGGGCCGCGGCAAATCGTGAGGGGGAAGGGGGCGGGTCTTGGCCGGCGGGCCTTAGCCCTCGTCGGGGGCCCGATACCAGCAGGTGAGCGAGGGATCCCAGGCCTGGATCTCGTCGGCCTGAAAGTAGATGCCGATCTCGCGGGCAGCCGCCTCGGGGGAGTCGGAGGCGTGCACGAGGTTCATCTGCCGGCTCGATGAAAAGTCGCCGCGGATCGTGCCGGCCGCCGCCTTGAGGCCGCTCGTGGCCCCGAGCATCTCGCGGACCACGCGGATCACCTCCAGCCCCTCGAACACGCAGGCCACCACCGGCGCGGCAGTGATGAACGCCTCGAGCCCGGGATAGAACGGCTTGGCCCCATGCTCGGCGTAGTGCTGCTTGGCGACGGCCGGCGTGATCCGCAGCATCTTCATGGCCACCAGCTTGAGCCCCTTCTCCTCGAACCGGGCCAGGATCCGGCCCACGAGCCCGCGCTCCAGGCAGTCGGGCTTGAACATCACGAAGGTGCGTTCCATGGCGGGGGGGAAACTCCGGGGAAAGGCGGGGAAACGCGGCCGCGGCCGCGAGCAGAGTGTAGGCCCGCCGGCCGCGATCTCACAAGGGATTCGCCTTGAACGCCGCCCCCGCCCCCCCTACCCTTCCGGCCGCAGCCCGCCCCTCGGAGCCGTGCCATGACTGGTTTCGGTCGCAGTGATCGGAAAGATCGCGTCACGATGATCCGCCGGCCGGCCTCGCCCCGCGGCCCGCGCGCCGTCCGGCGGCTGCCGGCGCTCGTGCTGCTCGCCGTGCCGGGCATGCTGGTCATGCCGGCGGTGCTGCCGCTCGCGGCCCGGGCGGCCGACCTGCCGCCCGCGATCGTGGCCGACTTCACCCGCCGGGTGCAGCCGCTGGTGCTCAACCGCTGCGCGGCCGGCGGCTGCCACGGCGGTCCCGAGAGCCCCGCCCCGAAATTCGTCCGCCGGGATCCCCGCGGCGGCATTGACCGCCGTACGACACTCGCCAACATGCAGGCCGTGCTCGAGGCCGTGGGCCCGGAGCGGGACGCCAGCCGGCTGGCCCTGCTCCTGGCCTCGCGGCATCCCGCCTCGGCCAAGCTGCCCACGCTCACCGCCCCGCCCCTCACGCCCCAGGAGCGGGCCACCCTCGACGGCTGGCTCGCCGCCGTGCGGGCCAGCGAGCGGCGGATCTACGACCCGGCCCTCCGGCAGGCCTCGGCCCAGGCGGCCGTGGCCCCGCCTCCCAACCGATTCCATACCCTCCTCGACGCCGCCGCCAACCCGCCCGAGCTTCCGCCGCCGCGGGAGCCGCAGGGGGTGATCTTTCCGAAGGACGTGCCCCCGGCGGAGTGAGGGAAAAGGGGGCGGGAAGAAAAGGGGACAGTCCCCGCGGCGGGGACAGTCCCCGCTCACACGACGAGCCGTCCCGCCCGCACCGCTTCCAGAAACGGCCGGTTGCCCTCCAGGAGGGTCGGGTCGGCGAGCATCTCCTCGACCGAGAGCCAGAGGATCTCGGCCACCTCCACCGGATGGGGCACCAGCGGCCCCGCCTCCCGCAGTTGCACGGTCCACCAGGCGAGCGCCGTGCCCCAGGGGGAGATGCTCCGCCAGACGCAGATCTCCGGCTCGACCACGGCCGCCAGCTCCTCGCGACACTCCCGCACCACCGCTTCCTGCTCGGCCTCGCCCGGCTCGATGTGGCCCCCGGGAAAGCAGATCGTGCCCCCGGCCGCCACCGAGAGCCCGCGGCGGATGACCAGAAACTTCTCCTCCCGCCGTGTGATCGCGATCACGCCCCGCCGGCCGTTCCACTGGCCGCCCTGTTCGCCCTCCATCGTCACGCTCCTGCTGGCCCGCCGGCCCGCGGCCACCCTGCCGGCCGCAGCCTCATACACTACACTAGACGGCCCGGGCGGCCCGCGGGAGCGAAGCCGCGTGACACCCGTTCCCCAGCCCTCCGGCCTTCATGAGCACAGCCCCCCGTTCCCCGTCCGATTCCAATGGTGGCTCGCCCCTGTTCGGCAAGCCGCTCGGCCTGCCGATGATCGTGCTCCTCGTCTTGGGAGCGGTGGCCCTGGCCACGTTCCTGACGAGCACCGCCACCACCGGTCGCCCCGACGTCAGCTACGACGAGTTCGTGAAGCAGGCCCGGGCGGGCAACGTGGCCCGGGTGGTGATCAGCGGCGACACCGTGGACGGGGAATTCGCCCAGGAACTGCCGGGCGACACGGCCACAGGCCGCAAGCCGGCCAAGACCTTCCGCGTGACCCTCACGCCCTACCTCCGCGAGGGCTTCGACCGGCTGATGCAGGAGCAGCCCTCGATCCGCACCGAGGTTCGGCCCCCCGCCGACGGCACCGGCTTTTTGCTGGGGCTCTACCTGCTCGTGCCGCTCTTGCTCATGGCCGGCTTCTGGATGACGCTTCGCCGGGCCCGCGACCCGCTCGGCGGCGGCAGCTTCCTGGGGGGCTTCTCCAAGTCGCCCGCCAAGCGCTACGCCGCCGGCGACAAGCAGGTGACCTTCTCCGACGTGGCCGGCCTCGAGCAGGTCAAGGCCGACCTCCAGGAGATCGTGGAGTTTCTCAAGGATCCCAAGAAGTTCCAGCGGCTCGGCGGCCGGGTGCCCAAGGGGGTGCTCTTGATGGGTCCGCCAGGCACCGGCAAGACGCTCCTGGCCCGCGCGGTCGCCGGGGAGGCGGGCGTGCCCTTCTTCTCGATCTCGGGCAGCGAGTTCATCCAGATGTTCGTGGGCGTGGGGGCCTCGCGGGTCCGCGACATGTTCAAGACCGCCAAAGACGCCTCCCCCGCGATCCTGTTCATCGACGAGATCGACGCCGTCGGCCGGGTGCGGGGCGCCGGCCTCGGCGGCGGCCACGACGAGCGGGAGCAGACGCTCAACCAGATCCTCTCCGAGATGGACGGCTTCAGCCCCACCGAGAGCGTGATCGTGCTCGCGGCCACCAACCGGCCCGACGTGCTCGACCCGGCGCTGTTGCGGCCCGGCCGCTTCGACCGCCACGTGACCGTCGATCGCCCCAACCAGAAGGCCCGCCGCGAGCTGTTCAAGGTC
>CAYRNG010000088.1:0-7280 GCA_964425395.1 uncultured Candidatus Kuenenia sp.
AGGCGAAGAAGGAGCTGGCGGAGAACGAGGCCCAACTCAAGCTCCACGAGACGGCCTACGACAACAACGTCACCAAGATCAAGCACGCCACCAAGAAGCTCGCCGACTTGAAGAACAAGATCAAGAAGTACGACGCCGAGCTCAAGCTCTCTCGGGCCGAGGCGGAGTTTGCCAAGCTGGCCACGAGCTTCAACTTCGACATCACCACCGACTTCGGCCAGATCGAAGACGTGATCCAGGACAAGATCGGCCTCAACCGGGCCAAGGTGCGGGTGGCGGCCGACCTCTCGGGGCAGGGCCTCGACGACATCAAGCGGGAGCAGGCCGTGGAGGAGGCGATGGCCGAGACCGCGCTGCGGCAGTTCGAGGTCGAGATGGGGATGGTCACCCCCGAGACCGCCGGCGTGACGGCCGACGAGAAGGAGCTCGGCTCGCAGAAAATCGAGCAGACGGCCGGCTGACGGCAGGCAGCGAGTGCGGCACGTGACCACCCCTACTACCCATCCCGAGACAGCCAGCCGACCGGCCCCGCCGGCCGGCCAGCCCGCGGCGGCTGGCTCCCCGGCAGCGGCCGATGCCGCCGAGGTGGCGGCCCTGGGCACCGCCGGCCCGGCGACCCCGGCCGGAACAGCGGGCCTGCCGGGCTGGTGCCCGCGGTGGGCCGGCCGGCTCAGCGACGCCTACCTCTCGGGCACCAGTTGCGTGTTCCTGCTCCACGGCAATGTCCGCGACCTGGTGCCGGTGGCGGCGCCAGTGCCGGCTCCCGGGCCCGATCCGATCGACGCCTGGGGCACCGTGCCCGACTTCCTCGCTCGCGAGATGTTCGGTCGCTGGGACATCGTGCTCGGCTATGACGTCGGCAAGGGGCTGCGACTGCTGGCCGGTGACGATCCGGCCCGGCTCCGGAAGATGGTGGAGTGGCTTACCGACCGGCTCGGCCACGCCTCTGCCTGGCCCCGCGATCCCGATGCCGCGATCGCCGCCATCGACGCCCTCCTGGAGCGAAACCTGATCGACCCGCCCGACCAGCGGAAGCGGATCGCCGTCGTGCTCGACTATGCGGCCTATCTCGTGCCGGCCGGCGAGGCGGGCTCCCGCTCGGCCGCCGCCCGGCTCGTGCGGATCCTGGGCTGGGCCACCAACCCGCTCCTCCGCCGGATCAACGTGGCGATCACGCTGGTGGCCGAGAACCTCTCCGAGGTGCACCCCCGGCTGGTGTCGAGCGCCGCGGTGACGTCGATCGACGTGCCGATGCCCGACCACCCGGAACGGGAGCGATTCGCCCTGGCCACGGCGGCCGCGGCCGGAATGCCGGCGGCCCAGGGGGAGGCGGTGAAACGGATGGCGGCGATCTCCGGCGGCCTCACGCTCGAGAGCCTGCGGGCCGTCGTCAAGCTCTCCGCCCGCGACGGCTCGGCCCCCGATGGCCCCGAATTCGCCGCCCGCAAGAAGGACCTCATCGAGCGGAGCTGCCGGGGGCTCGTCGAGTTCATCCAGCCGGGGCTCACGCTCGCCAATGTGGCCGGCCACGAGGCCGCCAAGAGCCGCCTCGAGGCCGACGCCCGGGCCATCCGCCGCGGCCAGTTCGAGAGCGCCCCGATGGGCTACTTGATCTGCGGCCCGGTGGGCACGGGCAAGAGCTTCATCGCCGAGTGCTATGCCGGCACGGTGGGCATCCCCTGCGCCGTGCTCAAGAACTTCCGCAGCAAGTATGTGGGGGAGACCGAGGGCAACCTCGAGCATGCCCTGGGCGTGCTCCGCAGCCTGGGGCCGGTGGTGATCGTGGTGGACGAGGCCGACGCGGCCCTCGGCAACCGGGAGAGCAGCGGCGACTCGGGCACCAGCGGCCGGGTGTTCTCGATGATCGCCCGCCAGATGGGCGACACCCGCTACCGCGGCAAGATCGTCTGGATGCTGCTCACCAGCCGGCCCGACAAGCTGCCGATTGACCTCAAGCGGCAGGGCCGGGCCGAGGTCCACATCCCCCTCTTCTATCCCCATGACCAGGCCGAGATGGAGGCGATGTTCGCCGCCATGGCCAAGAAGGCGAAGGTGAAGCTGGCCGAGGGGCTCCCCGGGCCGATCGATCTCGAGCTCGGCCTCTCCGGGGCCGACATCGAGAGCGTGGTCCTGGCGGCCCGGCGGATGGGCCTGGAGCGGGCGGCCGACTCCGGCGAGCCGGCCCCCACCGAGATTGCCGCCGCCGATCTGGAAGCGGCCTTGGCCGACTTCATGCCCTCCGCCCAGGGGCTCGAGAAGGAACTGCAGGAGATCGTGGCGGTGCTCGAGTGCACCGAGAAGCGGTTTCTACCGCCCCGCTGGCGGGAACTGGTAGACGCTCCCGGCGGCCGCAGCCGGCTCCAGGAACGGGCCGCCGCCATCCGCGAGGTGATCAGCTCCTGAGCCGCACGCAATCGACGATCTCCCATCAGCAACCCCCAAGGAGCCCTTCCATGGCCGCCAAGACCCCCTGGTTCGACGACAAGACCGAGGCCCCGCTGCTGGCCGAATACGCCCGCAAGCTCGATTCCTTCTGCGACGCCGTGGCCGACGGCAAGATCACGACGGCCGAGCTCGACGAGCAGGAGAAGCGGCTGGTGGCCCTGATGAAGGAACTCGAGCCGCTGCTCTCGGCCGAGGCCCACGAGAAGGTCACGCAGGTGCTCTGCGAGGTGACCGCCTACGACATGATGCAGGCCATGCATCTGGCTGGAAAGAGCCGGCCCAAGACGGTGTTCCGCGGCTGATTCACCACAGACCTCTCTCAATTCACATCGAGGTGACTTTATGGCAGGGCAACCGAAGGGTTCTTTCTGGGTGGCGGTCTGGCTGGTGGCCCTCGGCCTGGCCGGCTTTGCCGCCTGGAACTGGGGCCTGTTCGGCCCGGGAGGCGGGGGCGGCCGGCCGCCCGTGGCCGGGGGCGGTGGCCCGGCTGGCCGAGATGCCGATGACCTGGCCGGTGGCCTGGCCGGGCTCACCGAGGCCCCCGACGATACCGTGCCCACCACGGTCCAGGAGTATGCCTTCAAGCCGGCCGAGCGGCTCCCGCCGGTATCGGGGATCGCCGGCTACAAGAAGCTCGAGGACGACACCGTTCGCTTCGCCCTCAACGTCTGGGCCGGCTGGGCCCCGATTATCCTCGCCAACGAGGGCTTCGCCCCGGGCAAGGTCTGGAAGACGCCGGAGGGGAAGCCCTTCAAGGTGGAGCTCGTGCTGATCGACAATCCGGTCACGATGCGAGATGCCTGGGCGGCCGGGGAGGTGCACATCGGCTGGGCCACGCTCGACATGGTGCCGCTGTTTCTGGAGGGGCTCGTCGATGCCACCGGCAAGCCCAAGGATTCCCGGGCCATGCCCCGGATCTACCAGCAGGTCGATTTTTCCAACGGCGGCGACGGGATCGTGGTCCGCGAGAACATCAAGAATGTTCGCGACCTGGCCGGCAAGAAGATCGTCCTCGCCCAGAACTCTCCCAGCCAGTTCTTCGCCCTTAACATGCTCGTGGCCGGCGGCCTCCAGCCGGGCGACGTGAACATGGTCTACACCGACGACGCTTTCCAGGCCGCCGCCGCCTTCAATGCCAACAAGGACCTGGCCGGCTGCGTCTCCTGGGCGCCCGACATCTACAACCTCGAGAAGGCCAAGGGCAACCGGATGCTCGTCACCACCCAGACGGCCAACCGGCTGATTGCCGACGTCTGGTTCGCTCGGGCCGACTTCGCCCAGGATCACCCCGACAAGATCGAGGCCCTCGTGCGAGGGATCTTCGACGCCATGGCGGAGCTCAAGACGGAGGGGTCCAAGGCCCGGGCCGCCGAGCTGATGGCCGATGGCTACAACATCCCCGCCACCGAGACGATCGAGATGCTGGCCGACGCCCACTCCACCAACTGGGCCGAGAACTACCAGTTCTTCGTGAACCGGAACAACCCGGCCAACTTCGAGCGGATCTGGAAGCAGGCCTACCGCCTCTACCGGCGGGTGGGGGCGATCACCAATCCGATGGTGCCCTTCGACCAGGTGATGGATTTCTCGGTGATTCAGAAGCTGGGCCGGGAGCCGAAGTATGGCGACACCAAGGACGAATACGCCCGCACCCTGGCCCCCAAGTCGCTGTCGTCGATCCGGGCGGAGAACGAGGAGATCCTCACCAACACGGTCGTGATCCACTTCTTCCCCAACAGCTCCGACCTCCGCAAGAAAATCACCCGCAAGATAGACGGCCGGGACGTGGAAGAGCCCTACGACCCGGCGGTCGATCTGGTGCTCGGGGAGGTGGCCACGCTGGCCCAGCAGTTCGGCAACGCCCGGATCGTGATCGAGGGGCACACCGACTCCTCGATGCGGGGCAAGGTGCCGGCCAACCTCGTCCGGGAACTCTCCCTGGAGCGGGCCGGAGCCGTCCGCAAGGAGTTGATTGGCCAGTTCGACTTCGATCCCAATCGGTTCGCCGTGGATGGCCTGGGCTGGGACCGGCCGGCCGATCCGGAACGGGCCGACGAGCATGCCCTCAACCGCCGCGTGGAGGTCAAGGTCTACTCCGCCGAGCAGGAGTGACCTCGTGGCCCCGCCCGTCGCCGACCCGTCGCTGCCGGCCGAGGCGGGCCGCCCCCCGGCGCCGCTGCGAGGCACGCTCTCGGCGGAGGCGGCCTTCCTCTGGGGGACGGCCGCAATCGGGCTTGTGCTCCTGGCCTGGTATCTCGTCACGGCCCCGCTCTTTCCGGTGCCGGTCAGCGGGGTGGCCGAGGCACCTGAACAGCGGGAGTATGCCCCCTTGGTGAGCCCGGTGATGCTGCCTGGCCCCGGGGCCGTCTTCCAGGCGGTGCCCCACGTCTTCAAGGACCGCCGGCTCCTGGCCAACACCCGCGTGACCCTCACCCGCGTGGTGCTCGGCTTCGGCCTGGCGGCCCTGGTGGGCGTGCCCCTGGGGGTGGCGGCGGCCTGCTTTCCGGCCGTCCGGGCCTTTCTCTATCCGGTCACGATCTTTGGCCGCAACATCCCGGTGGCGGCCCTGATCCCGCTGACCTTCTTCCTGTTCGGGATCGGCGAGTTTCAGAAGGTGATGTTCCTGTTCATCGCCAGCGTCGCCTTTGTGATCAGCGATGCCACGGCGGCCGTGCTCGAGGTGCCCCAGCGGTACGTCGATACGGCCCTCACGCTGGGAGCCTCGCGGCTGCAGATCATCATGAAGGTGCTCGCCCCCCTGGCTGCGCCGGTGATCTTCAACTCCCTGCGGCTCCTGTTCGGCCTGGCCTTCGGCTACGTGATGCTGGCGGAGCTCGTCAAGTTCGGCAGCGACTCCGGCGGGCTGGGCGACCTGATCAACATCTCCCAGCGGCGGGGCGACCGGGAGCCGATCCTGATCGTGCTGATCGTGATCCCGATTCTGGCCTACGCCATCGACCGGGGGTTGTGGTGGCTGCAGTGCGACCTGTTTCCCTACCGTTACGGGGGCCGGGGCCGTCTCCGGCGGCTCCTCCACCGGCTCGTCCATTTGCCGGCTGTCCGGGCGGGGGTTCGGCCATGACGCCCGACCAGCCCGCCGATCGGCCACCCGCCATCGAGTTTCACGGGGTTACGAAGACCTACGGGGCCGGCACGGCCCGGGAGTTCACGGCCATCCACGACGTCAGCTTCACGATCCCCGACCGGCCCGACCATGGGGAGTTCTGCTCGTTCCTGGGGCCGAGCGGCTGCGGCAAGAGCACGGTCCTCCGGCTGGTGGCTGGGCTCGAGCCCCAGCATCCGCCCACCCGGGGCGGCATCCGCGTCCTCGGCCGCGAGGTGCTCGGGCCGGGGGCCGACCGGGGTATGGTGTTTCAGGACTACACGAGCTTCGACAACCGGACGGTGCTCGACAACGTGGTCTTCGGCCTGGAGTGCCGGGGGCTGCCGCGGCGGCAGCGGGAGGCTGAGGGGCTCGACTGGATCGAACGGGTGGGGCTCGATCCGGTGCACGACGCCGAGAAGTATCCCCACGAGCTCTCCGGCGGGATGCGGCAGCGGGTGGCGATCGCCCGCACGCTGATCCTCCGGCCGCGGGTGATCCTCATGGACGAGCCCTTCGGGGCCCTCGACCCGGCCACCCGGCTCGACATGCAGGACCTGCTCGTGCGGCTCTGGCGGGAGGCCGAGGCGACGGTGCTATTCGTGACCCATTCGGTGGAGGAGGCCGTCTTCCTGGGCGACCGCGTGTATCTCATGGCCACGACGCCGGGGCGGATCGCCGAGGAGATCGAGCTCCCCGCCCCGAGCGTGCCGGCCCGGGAGGCCCAGTCGCAGCCCTGGTTCAACGAGCAGGTGGCCCGGATCCACGAGCAGATCGAACGGATCGAGGCCGCCGCCAAGCATCCGCCCGAAAAAGGTGCCAGCCACCAAATCTAGGCAAGCTCGGTAATCTTTGCTTTCCCAAACACCCCAGATTTGGTGGCTGGCACCTTATTTATGCGTTATTTGAAGGCCGCTTTCACCTACCACTGGAACCTGCTTTACGTGGGGGCCGGCACGGCTCTGGCCCTGATCAGCGGCCGGCCCGACGTGGTCCTGCCGCTGGTGGCGGCCGGGGAGGTGCTCTACCTGGCGAGCATGTATGCCAACGACCGCTTCCGGGCGGCCGTGGACGCCCAGGCGGCGAAGGCCCGCCGGGCTGCCGACACGGCCGATATCGCGGCCACCTACGACCGGATCCGCAGCCAGCTGCCGCGGCATCTGCTCGAGCGGTTCGAGCGGCTCCGGGCCCATTGCCAGAAGCTCACTGAACTGGCCGGCAGCCTGCGGGGCCCGGGGGCGACGGGGGTGGATCAGGGCGGGGCCGAATCGCTCGAGCGGCTCCTCTGGGGTCACCTGCGGATGATCTGGAACGCGGCCAAGCTCTCCGAGTTTCTCGATCACACCGACGACGAGTCGCTCCGCCGGCGGGTGGCCGAGCTTGAGAAGCGGCTGGCCGGGCTGCCGGCCGGGGAGGCCAGCGGGCCGCTGCGGACGGCGGTGGAGGACAACCTCCAGACCACCCGCGGCCGGCTCGAGACGATCGCCGAGGCCCGGCGCAAGCTCGACGTGGTGGCGGCCGAGATCGAGCGGCTGGAGGCCAAGATCGCCGCCCTCGCCGAGGCGGCAGTGGCCCATCGCGACATGCCCGACATCGCCCGCCAGGTGGACGAGGTGGCCGAGGGCATGCGGCAGACCGACGAGACGATGCGGCAGCTCCAGCTGCCGCCGGGCCTCGAGGAGTTTGACGAGCCCCCCCAGCTCCTCCGCGAAGAGGCGTAGCGGCCGGCGGG
>CAYRNG010000089.1:0-4975 GCA_964425395.1 uncultured Candidatus Kuenenia sp.
ATCCCGCCGGCCAGTTGGCGACGCCCTTCCCATGCGAACCTATTCGGCTGGCATCGCCGCGCTGTCTGCGGGTTGAAAACCCGCGGCTACGTTCAGACGCGCCGTGCACGGCCGCCGGACGCAGAATCAGCTGCACGCACTGCGGTATTTCGCCAGCGCCGCCTGAAAGAAGAGCCGCGACACGGCCAGGGCGGCGGCGGCGGCGACCACCATGCCCGCCACCGGCCACCAGGCCCCGCCGGTGAGCGGCTTGGCCAGGACGCGGGCCGGGATGTTGACGACCAGCAGGATCGGCACCACGAACGTGCACACGGTCCGCAGCGGCCCTCCCCAGGGGCCGGCGTAGATCTCGGCCGGATAGCGGGAGAAGTTCGTGATGTAGAACCAGAAGTCGTAGAGGCTCTGGTTGCGGCCTAGTTGGATCGTGGCGGCCGCCAGCATGATCACCAGGGCGTAGAGGATCGCCACGCCGCAGAGCACCAGCAGCGGATAGATCGCCCAGGCAACCGCCGGCGGCGGCGTCTCGAACCGCGACACCGCCCAGCCCAAGAGCACGAGCCCCACGATGCCGTTGGCCAGGGCCGAATAGTCGAAGCGGTGCATCGAGAGCAGGAACTGGGCGTCGAGCGGCTTGACGAGCACGGTGTCGAGGCCGCCGGTGCGAACCATCTCGGTGAGCTCCTCGGCGCTGGGCATGAACAGGGCCTGGACGATGGAGTTGATCACGAGGCCCGTGGCCACGAAGGCAAAGAACGGCTCCCGCGTCCAGCCGGTGCCCCGGCCGATCTCGGGCGTGAAGGTGAACACCAGGAGATAGAAGGCCAGGTTCATCGACATCCAGCCGAGGCTGGTGAGGCACTCGAGGAGGAAGTTGGCCCGGAAGGTCATGTCGCGGACCAAGCAGGCCCGGGCGAAGGTGCCGAGGATGGCCAGAGCCCGCGTCATCTCAGCCTCCGAACCCGCTGTACCGCCGAGTCCCCCGGGCCCAGGCCAGCCGGCAGGCGGCGATCATGGCGACGACCCAGGCCGCCTCGACCACCAAGAGCCGGGCCAGCTCCGCCCCCTCGACCTTGCCCAGCCAGACGGCGGCCGGGAAGTAGGCCGTGAACTGGAAGGGAAGCCAGGCCACGACGTCCGCCAGGCTCGTGCCGGGCAGGCCGGTGGGGATCCCGGCCAGCATGTCGATCGGAAACATGTGGCCCGAGAGCAGGTACTGCACGAGCATGTAGCCGAACACGATGCTCGAGACTTCCATGAACCAGAAGCCGAGCATCCCGAGCGTGGCCTCCATGAAGAATCCGAGCAGGAAGGAGAGCACGAGGGCGACCACGAAGGCGGCGATCGTAAGCGCATCCGGCAGGGGCGGGAAAAAGCTGCGACACAGCCAGAACACAGCGGCGAACGGAAGCAGGGCCACGACGTAGTAGACGAGCTTGTGGGCCACTCGGGAAGCCAACAGGAACGAAACGTAGTCCACCGGCTGGATGAGAAACTTCTTGATCGAGCCGTCGCGGATGGCGCGGGCGATGCCGCTGGCCAGGCCCGGCATGCTGGAGAAGGCCCGCGAGACCATCGTCAGCAGGTAGTAGGCGACGATGTCGTTGCGGGAGTAGCCGGCGATGTCGCCCCGGCTGGTGGCCGAGAACACCGCCGTCCAGAGGAACACCTGGGTCACGATCGGGAGGAACCGCATCAGGGTGCCGAGGGCGAAGTCGCCCCGGTAGACGAGCCGCTCCTCGATCGCGATCGCGAGCATCGTGCCCCAGGTGCGGAGGGCCGAGCCCGGGCGGGCGGCGGGCAGGCTCACGGCACGGTCTCCACGGCCCGCGGCCGGCGGGCTGCCCCGCCCCGGAACAGCTCGGCCACGATCTCCTCGAGCGGCACGTCTTCCACCGACACGTCCCGCACCCCCTCCTCCCGGAGCAGGGCCGGGAGGACGTCGGCGATCCGCTGGCGGTCGATTCGGAGGACCACCCGGGGCCCGCGGACCTGGGCCGAGAAGCCGAGCCGCTCCAGCGCCGCCGGATCGGGCTCGGTGTCGAGGTCGAGGGTCACGATCTTGTGGGTCGTGAACCGGTCGACGATCTCGGCCAGCGAGCCGTCGTAGAGGATCTCGCCGCCGGTGATCACCACCAGCCGCTCGCAGAGGGCGGCCACGTCCTTCATATAGTGGGTGGTGAGAATCACGGTCATCCCCCGCTCGGCCTGCACCTGGCGGAGGAAGGCATGGATGGCGTGCTGGGCGACGACATCGAGGCCGATCGTGGGCTCGTCGAGAAACAGCACCTCCGGCTCATGGAGCAGGGCCGCCACCAGCTCGAGCTTCATCCGCTCGCCGAGCGAGAGCTCCCGGACAGGCTGGTAGACGAGCTTCTCCACACCCAAGAGCGTGACCAGTTCGTCGCGGGTGCGGGCGAAGCGGGCCGGGTCGATCCGGTAGATCTCGCGGTGGAGCCGGAAGCTCTCGGCGGCGGGGAGATCCCACCAGAGCTGGTTTCGCTGGCCCATCACCAGGGCGAACCGGCGGCGGAAGTCGTCGGCCCGCTCCCAGGGCACGTGGCCGAGCACCGTGGCGGTGCCGCGGGTGGGGGTGATGATGCCCGAGAGGAGCTTCAGGAGCGTGGTCTTGCCGGCGCCGTTGGGGCCCAGGAGGGCCACGAACTCCCCCCGGCCGACCTCGAGGTCCACGCTCCGCACCGCCTCGACCAGCCGGCTCTCGCGGTGGAACAAGGCCCGCACGCTCGCCCACAGGCCCTCCGGCTTGTCGGCGACCCGGTATTCCTTGGCCAGGCCGGCCACCCGGATCACGGGATCTCCGGCGGCGACGGTGGCGTTGTGCATGGAGCGAGTATAGGCGAAAACGAGGGCCTTCCCCGGAGGCTTCCCCGTGCCAGCCATGATCCGCGTCGGACTCGGTCACGACACCCACCGGCTCGGTCCGGGCACGGCGCTCGTGCTCGGGGGGATCTCAATCGCCCACGACAAGGCGGCCATCGGCCACTCCGACGCCGACGTGCTCCTCCACGCGATCACCGACGCCCTCCTCGGGGCCGCGGCCCTCGGCGATATCGGCGAGCTGTTTCCCGACACCGACCCGGCCAACCGGGGCCGGGATTCGGCCGACATGCTCCGCGCGGCGGCCGAGCGGCTGGCCGACGCGGGCTGGCGGATCGCAAATCTGGATTGCGTGATTTTTGCCCAGCGGCCCACAATCCTTCCCCATCGGCCGGCGATCCGCCGGCGGATCGCCGAGATCCTCGGCCTCGACGAGGCGGCTGTCTGGCTCAAGGCCAAGACGGGCGAGCGGGTCGGGCCGATCGGCGCCGAGGAGGCGATCGCCGCGGAGTGCGTCGCGCTCGTCGAGCGGCCGGCGTAGCGAGTGTCACACGAAGGGAGCGAGATGGCGAAGGCCGATGCGGCGGGCGAGCTGCCCGTGATCGAGATCTACAGCACCCTCACCCGGGCCAAGGCCCCGCTGGTGACGATCCGGCCGGGCCAGGTGGGGATCTATCTCTGCGGGCCGACGGTCTACAAGCCGAGCCACATCGGCCACATGGTGGGGCCGGTGATCTTCGACACCGTCAAGCGGCACCTCGTCTCTTCGGGCTATGCCGTCACCTGGGTCGTGAACATCACCGACGTCGACGACAAGCTGATCGCCGAGAGTGCGGCCCGCGGCACCACGATGGACAAGCTGGCCGCCGAGATGACGGCCGACTACCTGGAGAATCTGGCCGCCCTGGGGGTCACCGGCATCGACGCGATGCCCAAGGCCACCGGGCACATCGGCACGATCATCGCCTTCATCGAGGGGCTCATCGCCAAGGGCTTCGCCTACGCAAGCGGCGGCGACGTCTACTTCGACGTCCGCAAGGATCCCGACTACGGCAAGCTCACCAACCGCTCCGTCGAGCAGATGCAGGGCGAGGGGGGCTCGACGGCCGATCAGAAGCGGTCGTCGGCCGATTTCGCCCTTTGGAAGAAGGCCAAGCCGGGCGAGCCCTCCTGGGAGAGCCCCTGGGGGCCGGGCCGGCCCGGCTGGCACATCGAGTGCTCGGCGATGTGCCGGGCGTTGTTGGGCGAGACCTTCGACATCCACGGCGGCGGCCTGGATCTCGTCTTCCCCCACCACGAGAACGAGATCGCCCAGAGCGAGTCGCTCCACGGCCGGCCGATGGCCAGCTTCTGGATGCACAACGGCCTGATGCAGGCGGGCAGTGCCGCCGGCAAGGTGGGAGGCCGGCCTCGCGACGGGGGCGGCGACGAGGCCGCGGCCCAGGCGGCCACCAAGATCTCGAAGTCCACCGGTGCCGAGCCGTTCAAGAACCTGCTCACCCGGCACCGGCCCGAGGCGATCCGACTCCTGCTGCTCTCGACCCATTACCGCAGCCCGATCCACTTCGGCGAAGAGCCCCTCGCCGAGAGTGCCAAGGCGATGGAGGCCTTCGAGCGGCTGTTCGCCCGGTTCGAGCGGATTACCGGCCGGTCGTTCTACACGCTCCCTTGCCACGACCGCCGGGCCGGAGCCGCCGCGGCGGCCGCCGCCGGGGAGGAGATCGCCGGCCTGCGGGAGAAGTTCCTGGCCGCCATGGACGACGACTTCAACACCGCGATCGCGGTGGCGACCCTGTTCGACTTCGTGCGGGCGGTCAACAAGTTCATCGATGCCCACGGCCTGGAGGCCGCCAAGCCGGCCGCCGAATTGGCCGCCCTCGAGGCCAAGGCACTCGTCCTCCGCGAGCTGACCGGCGTGCTTGGGCTGTTCCTTGAGCCCCCGCGAGCAACCGGCGGCGGGGCCGACGAGGGGCTGGTGGCCCAGCTCATGGAACTCGTGATCGAGATCCGGGCCAACGCCCGCAAGGCCAAGGATTTCGCCACGGCCGACCTGGTCCGCAACCGGCTCGGCGAGGCGGGCATCGTGCTCGAAGCCCGCCCCGACGGGACCGGCTGGTCGCGAAAGGCCTAGCCCGCCGAT
>CAYRNG010000090.1:0-2619 GCA_964425395.1 uncultured Candidatus Kuenenia sp.
CGTGAACTCGATCCAGCAGGTCTTGGCGTAGCGGACCTTGTCGGGCTGGAGGCTGGCCAGGTTGTTGGACACGATCTCGGGGATCATCGGGATCACCCGGTCGGGCAGGTAGACGCTCGTGCCCCGCGAGCGGGCCTCCTGGTCGAGCGGCGAGCCGGCCCGGACGAAGTGGGAGACATCGGCGATGTGCACGCCCAGCAGCCAGTGGTCCCGCTCGACCCGCTCCAGCGAGATCGCGTCGTCGAAGTCGCGGGCGTCGACGGGATCGATGGTGATGATCGTGCGATCGGTCAGGTCGCGGCGGCCCTGGGGGATCGTCTCGTCGAACTTCGCCGCCTGCCGGCGGGCGTCGTCGAGGGCCGCCTCCGGAAACGCCCCCGGCAGACCGAACTCGTGGATGATCGTGGCCGTGTCAACGCCCACGTCGCCGGGCCGGCCGAGCACGTCCACCACCACCCCCTCGCCATCCCGGAGGTGGGTCGGGAAGCGGACCATCTCCACCACCACCTTGTCGTCGAGGTGGAGCCCCTTGGCGCCGGGATCCCCCACGGCCACCGGCCGGGCGAAGCCGGTGCCATCGACCTGCACCCAGCCGGTGCCGGCCCGCTCGAAGTAGGAGCCCACGAACCGCGTCGTCCGCCGGGCCACGATCTCGACGATCTCGCCGGCCGGGCCGGGGCGGCCCACGTCGCGGCCCCGGGCCAGCCGGACGCGGACGGTGTCGCCATTGGCCGCATCGAGGCTGGCGGCGGAAGTGACGTGGATGTCGCCCGAGCGGTCGCCCGGCAGGGCCCCCTCAGGCCGCACGAAGCCGTAGCCGCCGGCAGCCCGGCGAAACACGCCCGTCACGTCGCCGGAGCGGCCCGGGCCACGGCCTCGGGGGCGGGGCGGCTGCTCGGCGGGGGAGCGGGCAGGCGGCTCGGCCTGGGAGCGGGCTCGCTTTGCGGCGGCGGGCCGACGGCGGCTCATGGCGTGCGGCCCCGGAAGAGCTTGCGGCCGATCGACTGCTGAAACTGCGTCCAGCCGCCGTCGAGGGCGGCCTCGCTCTGGAGCAGCTGGATGGCGCCGGCCATCTTGGCGTCGAGGTGGTCGAGGTGATGGAGGGCCAGGGCCTCGAGCGTCATTGGCAGCTTGGGGGCCCCGAATTCATAGGCCCCGTGGTGGCTGGCCACCATGTGCTTGACGCGGTCGGCCGTCTCGGCGTCGAACGGACGGCCGGCGCGGGCCTCCACCTCGCGGATCTTGGCCGCCACGATCTCCAGGCCCAAGAGCACGTGCCCGAGCAGCTGGCCGGAATCGGTGTAGGAGAAGCCCTTCTCGCTCTCGAGCTCCTCGGTCTTGCCGATGTCGTGGACGAGCACGCCCACCAGGAGCAGGTCGCGGTCCATGGCGGGGTAGAGGGGGGCCACGGCGTCGGCCAGCCGGAGGAGGTTGACCACGTGGTCGAGCAGGCCGCCCGCGTAGGCGTGATGGTGCTTGACGCCGGCCGGCGAGCGGGTGAAGCGGTCCATCAGCGGGCGGTCGTCGAGGATCGCGGCGGCCAGGGCGTCGAGCGGCGGACGGAGCCCGGCCAGGAGGCCCCGCAGCTCGGCCAGGAGCCGCTCCACGTCGGTCTCGGTGAGCACCCGAAACTCCCGCTCGTCGATCGTGCCCGGGTCGGCCCGCTCGATCGCCGCCACGATGATCTGGAGGGCGCCGGAGTAGAGCTGCGTGTGCCCCTCGATCCGCACGTAGTCGCCATCCTCGAAGGCGGCGAAGTCGGCATCGGAGGCGTTCCAGAGCCGGCCGGTGATGGTGCCGCTCTTGTCGGCCAGATCGACCTGCAGGTAGAGCTGGCCGTTGCGGTTGGGCCGCAGCTGCTTGTGGGTCGCCAGGAAGACCTGATCGACCGCCGCCTGGGGTGGGAGTTCCGAGATGAGTCGTCGCGGCATGAAACGAAAGTCTACGGCCGCCGGCACCGATCCCACAAACGCCCCGGCCGCCGCTACAATCCCGGGCCGTTTCCCCCGGCCGTTCCCCGGCTGCCCAGCCCCAGGAGCCTCACCCCCGCCGATGCCTGCAACCGCGATCAGCCCGACCCGTGCCGAGGACTATCCCGAGTGGTATCAGCAGGTGGTCCGGGCCGCCGACCTGGCCGAGCAGTCGCCCGTCCGCGGCTGCATGGTGATCAAGCCCCACGGCTACGCGATCTGGGAGCGGATGCAGGGCATCCTCGACCGGATGTTCAAGGAGACGGGCCACGTCAACGCCTACTTCCCGCTGTTCATCCCGCTCTCCTACCTCGAGCAGGAGGCCAAGCACGTCGAGGGCTTCGCCAAGGAGTGCGCCGTGGTCACGCACCACCGGCTGGAGCTCGGCCCCGACGGCATGCTGATCCGGCCGGGCAAGCTCGAGGAGCCGCTGGTCGTCCGGCCCACCAGCGAGACGATCATCGGCGCCATGTATGCCAAGTGGATCCAGTCGTGGCGGGACCTGCCGGTGTTGATCAACCAGTGGGCCAACGTGGTCCGCTGGGAGATGCGGCCGCGGGTCTTTCTGCGGACGGCCGAGTTCTTGTGGCAAGAAGGACACACGGTTCATGCGACCGCCGAAGAAGCCATCAGCGAAACCGAACAAATG
>CAYRNG010000091.1:0-2134 GCA_964425395.1 uncultured Candidatus Kuenenia sp.
GCCAAAAACAATTTGAGCGCCCTGATCGACAGGGTGCGGCAGGGCGAGACGGTGCTCATCTGCGATCGGAATCGGCCCGTGGCGCGGCTGCTGCCGGTCGGGCCGGGCGATGGGTTCGGGCCTGAGGCGGCCTGGCTGGCCGGGCTTGTCCGCGACGGTGTGGTTCACCCCGCCGGCAAGCCGCTTTCGGTTCGGAGCCTTCCCAAACCGGTGAAGCCCCTCCGGCCCGTGAGCATCGTCGCTGCCCTGCATGCCGACCGGGAGGAATGACACCGATGCGGTATTGGGATGCATCGGCGATCGTCCCGCTGCTCGTTGAAGAGCCACGAACGAACGATGTGCGGGCCGCACTGGCGGAGGATGCGGGCATCGTCACCTGGTGGGGAACGCGGATCGAATGCACGTCGGCGATCGCGCGGCTCGAGCGAGCCGCGTCGCTCACGCCGCGGCAGGCGTCCCAGGCCATCGAGGTTCTCCGTGCGCTCGCTTCCGGATGGAATGAGATCCTGCCGGTTGAATCGGTGCGGGAGACGGCCTGCCGGCTCCTGCGAGTGCACTCGCTCCGGGCCGCCGACGCGTTGCAACTGGCGGCCGCGACGATCATGGCCGGGGGGCGGACGGCCCAGGCGGGGTTTCTGGCATTCGACGACCGGCTGCGTGAGGCGGGGAGCCGAGAGGGATTCCTGGTCGGCCCCTGACTCACCTTGCCAGCGGTCCGGGCAAGCCGAGCAACCTGCCGCGGTCCAGCTCGAGGCCGGGTCGCGTCTCAGGATGGCTGCCGGCGGCCGCCGAGCAGGGCGGCCAGCAGGCCCATGGCCAGGATGGTGGCCGTACCGATGACGGGAATCAGAAAGGCGTGCAGCCGGCCGAGGCCCGCCGGCCAGGCCTCGAGCAGGCTTCGGCCCAGGCGATGCGGCAGCGATGCCTCGGGAAATTCTTGGAGGAACGCAGCCAGTGGGGGCAGGCTGAGTGTGGCGATGACAAGCACTCCGGCAATCACGCCGGCGACCCCCGCCGGCCCCCCGGCACCCCGGGAGACGAGGCCGAGCAGAAACAGCCCCAACATCCCGCCCCCGAAGATCCCGGCCAGCGCCCACCAGGCGTCGAGCGCGCTTGCCACGTTCACGAGCACGAGCGCCATCCCCGTGCCCGCGATGCCCCAGGCCACCGTGGCCAGCCGCAGGACGCGGAGGGATTCCCGTTCGCCCGCCTCCGGCCGCCAGAACCGGGCATACCAGTCGGTGAGCGTGAGGGTGGCCGAGGAGTTGAGCGAGGTCGAGACGGTGCTCATCGCCGCGGCGAACACGGCCGCGATCAGGAGCCCGCGGACGCCCGGCGGCAGGGCGGTGCCGATGAAGTGGGGAAACACCCGGTCGCCGAGGTCGGCGGAGGTGAGCCTGGCCGCCTCGGCGGCGACCGCCTCCCGGGCAGCGGGGCCGGCGGCCGCGTCTCCCCGGGCCGCGAGCCGCTGCTCAGCCAGGCTCGTCCGCAGGCTGTCGAGCCCGGCCGGGTCAGCGGCATAGAAGGCCGCCAGCCCCGTGCCGATCAGCAGGAACAGGGCGGAGACCGGCACGTAGAGCAGCCCGCCGAGCCAGACGGCCTTGCAGGCCTCGGCGTCGGAGCGGGCGGCGATGTACCGCTGAACGTAGCTCTGATCGATCCCGAAGTTCTGGAGGTTGAGCGTGATGCCGTAGAGCAGCACCACCCAGACGGTGGCCGCGGACAGGTCGAGCGGGTCGAGGCTGCCGAGCGAGAAGCGGCCCTCCGCGAAGGCCGTCGAGACGGCCTGGGGAGCCCCCGCCGGCAGGCCGGCGGCGAGCACCCCCAGACAGACGACCGTGCCTCCCATCAGCACGCAGGCTTGGAGGGCATCGGTCCAGATCACCGCGGTGACGCCGCCGATGAACGAGTAGACCGTCACCGCCAGGCCGGTAAACAGGATCAGCGTGCGGATCTCGATGCCCAACAAGACGTGCAGCGGCAGGGCCATCAGGTACATGACCGTGCCCATCCGGGCGACCTGCGTGAGGAGGTAGAACCCGCCGGCGTAGAGCCTGGCCCAGGTGCCGAACCGCCGCTCCAGATGGGCGTAGGCCGAGACCTCGCTGCTCTGCCGGTAGAGCGGGATGAAGAC
>CAYRNG010000092.1:0-3368 GCA_964425395.1 uncultured Candidatus Kuenenia sp.
TGGCACTCGAGCAACGGCACGAGCCCGGCGCAGGTCACCGAGGCCATCTGCATGGCGACGGTGGCCGACCCCTGGGCCACCCGGAAGACGAGGGCCACCGCGTAGCCGAGGAGGAGGATGTCGATGCCCTGCCTGGCCGCCACCTGGCCCTCGACCGCCCGGGCCAGGCCGGCCTGGGTGAGCATGAAGCCGAAGGCTCCGCCGGCGGCGGTGATCAGGATGATCACGCCGGCCGTCTCCAGCGGGGGGCCCGTGAGCCGGCTGACGGCCGCGAAGGGCAGCCGCTTCTGGCGGGCCAGCACCACCAGCGCCAGCACCGCCCCGATCACGAGGGCGACGTTCTTGTTGCCCAGGAAATCGACCCCGGCAGCCAGCCGGGCGAAGCGGTCAGGACCGCCGAGGGCCGCCATCCAGCCGGCCGCCAGGCCGCCGGCATGGCGGGCCGCCCCCTGCCGGACCACATCCACCAGCGAGGCCGCCGTGATCAATAGGATCGGCAGCAGGATCGGCAGCAGGGCCGCGGCCAGCGAGGGCAGCTCCGCCTCGGGGCGGTCGATGATCCCGCGGGCGTCGGCCAGCGAGACGCTGCCGGTGCCCCGCACCGGCACGGGCGTCTGCCGGTCGAGCCAGCGGGCGGCCAGCCAGCCGGCCAGCACCGGCAGGATGCCCGCCACGATCCCGATCCAGATCGAGAGCCCGACGTCGATGCCCAGGTTCTCGGCCATGAAGATCGGGCCGGGATGGGGAATCGTGAGGGCATGGGTGACGGTGCCACCGGCGCAGATCGAGAGCACGTAGAGCGTGAAGTGGCCGCCCGTCCGGAGGGCCAGGGCCATGGCCATCGGCACCATCAGCATGAACATGCTGTCGAAGAAGATCGGGATCGAAAGCAGGTAGGTGGCGATCACGATCGCCAGCGCGATGCCCCCCGGCCGCGGGCCCGACACGGCCAGGAAGCGGCGGACCACCTTGTCGGCCGCGCCGCTCTCGGTGAGGGCCATGCCGATGACCGTGGCCATGGCGATCGCGATGGCCACCCCGCCGGCCGTCCGCCCCAGCCCCTCGGTGGTGAGCTCGACCGCCCGCACGAGCTGCCCCTTGTCGGGCTGCCGAGGATCGGGGGGCAGGCCCTCGGCCATCCCGCCGGCCATGAGGGCCGCCGTCACGAGGGCCAGGAAGGGATGCAGCCGCAGCAGGAGCACGGCCCCGATCACGAATGCCACCGTGACGGCCAGCACCACGAACGGCCAGGTGTCGACCGCGGCGGCGGCGAGGAGCGTTCCCATCATGAGCCGAGTTGTAGGGCCTCGGCAGGGCCGCTGGCAACCGGCCGCCGGGGGACTGTCCCCGAACGGGGACTGTCCCCCTTCGGGCTCCTCGGCCGCCGCGTCACCGATTCACGTGCACGACCGTGGCCGGCGGAAAGCCGTTGAAGTGGGTCGAGCTGGCCGCCGAGTAGGCGCCGATATTCTCGCTGTACAGGTAGTCGCCGATCTCGAGCTCGGGGAGCTGCTCGGCCAGGCTGATCGTGTCGAGGGCGTCGCAGGTGGGGCCGAAGACCGCGCAGATCTGGGGCGTGCCCCGCTTGAAGCTCTTCAAGTGGTAGGTGCAATGGTCGAAGATCACGCCCGAGAAGGTGTGGTAGACGCCGTCGTCGACGTAGTAGGAGAGTTTCCCGTTGCGGGTCGCCTTGCCGATGATCTTGGAGACGGCCGTGCCGGCCGAGGCCACCAGGAACCGGCCGGGCTCGGCCAGGATCTCGAGCGACTTGGGGAACAGCCGCTCGATCTCGTGGTTGATCTTCTTGGCCAGGCTCGCGAACTTGGGCACGCTCGCGTCGTAGGCCGCCGGGAAGCCGCCTCCGATGTCAAGGAGCTTCATCTCGAAGCCCCGCAGCTGCGCCTCGTTGAAGATCCCGGCCGCCAGGTGGAGGGCCTGCACGTAGTTCTCCGGGTTCGTGCACTGGCTGCCGACGTGGAACGACAGCCCCTCCACCACCAGCCCGTGGTCATGGCCGCACTGGATCAGGTCCACCGCCTCGCCGGGCGGGGCACCGAACTTGCTCGACAGCTCCACCATCGAGCCGGTGTTGGGCACCTGGAGCCGCAGGCAGAGCCCGGCGCGGGGGGCGTGCTTGGCGATCTTCTTCACCTCCTCGACGTTGTCGTAGGTGACCAGCGGCCGGTACTGGTCGAGCTCGCGGAGGGTCTCGACCGGCTTGATCGGATTGGCGTAGATCACCTTGTCCCAGATGAAGTCCTGCCGCTCTTTGGCCGGCAGCTTCTTGATGAATTGGTAGACGGTGTGAAACTCCTGCATGCTGGCGACATCGAAGCTCCCGCCCAGCTCGTAGAAGGTCTGCACGATCGCCGGGTCGCTGTTGACCTTGACCGCGTAGTAGGCCTGGATGCGGGGGAAGTGCTTCTTGAAGAGGGCGTAGTTTTTCCGCAGCTCGGCGTGATCGACGACGAACAGGGGCGTGCCGTGCCTCTTGGCGAGGTCGAGAAGGGTCTTTTGGTTCATGCTCAGTCCCCGTCAGTCAGCAGAAAGTTTTTGAACTGCCACGGGTCGGCCGGGTCGATGGCCGGCCGGTTGAAGCCATGGAAGGCGTTGGAGTAATACTTCAGCGGCGTCCAGTCGCTCTGCACCGAGATGAACTTGCCCAGGTAGGGCTTGGCGATGCCGAGCACGTAGTCGTGGGGCAGGTCGTCGGGCAGCTTCACGCCGGCGGCCGGGTTTTCGATCATCCACATCACGGCCGCAACCACCGAGATCGCCACCTGCATCGTGGTGGCGTTCTGGTGCGGCACGAGCCGCCGCGACTCCTCGATCGAGAGGTCGGTGCCGCACCACCAGGATTGGAGCGGGTGGCCCATCACCAGCGCTCCCAGGACGTCGGCGCCGCGGGTGATCTCGTCGGTCATGATCCGGATCTTCGGCTGCAGCCGGTAGTCGTTGCCGCGGAGCTCCCAGAGGCTGGCGATCGCGGCGTCGCAGGGGCAGTAGGCGTAGTGGACCGTGGGGCGGTAGATCGTCGTGCCCGCGGCATCGCGGACGGAGAGCTTCTCGGTGATCGTGAAGGCCTCGCCGTGGCGGACGACCATCCCCACGATCGTGTAATGGGGCACCCAGGAGACGACCTGGGTGTTGATGCCCATCCGGGCCAGGCAGATCTGGCTTTTGGGGCCGTCGGCATGCTCGTAGGCGAAGGGGGGCAGCTCCTTCTCGTGCGTCCCCCAGCCCAGTTCGGCCGTGGTCGTGCCCTCCTCGCGGAAGCCCTCCACGCTCCAGGTGTTGACGAATTCGTCGACCTCCTTGGGGCGGTCGGAGATCTGCGTGTCTCGCTCGCTGCAGTGGATCACCTTCAC
>CAYRNG010000093.1:0-7070 GCA_964425395.1 uncultured Candidatus Kuenenia sp.
CCGCTGCTCCGCTGGATCACGATCTCGACGATCGCCTTCTTCGCCTGCCGGACCTTCGTGGTCTTTCGCTATAGCAGCTTCTTCGAACAGGCCTTCCCCGACGACGTGGCCCTGTCGGCCTTCCTGGGCCGATACGTGCAGGCGGCGATGCTCGCGAGCGTGGCGGTCCAGCTCCTGTTCGCAGCCCGCTGGATCGGCTGGGTGGGGCTGGGCACGGCCCATGCCAGCTACGGCCTCCTGATCGCCGTGGCCGCGGGGCTGGCAGCCCTGCCGCTCACGCTCGCCACGGCCGTGGCGGCCCGGTTCGTGGAGGTTGAATTGCGGTACAGCCTCAGAAATCCCGTCTCCCAGCTGACGGTCAACCTCTTTCCGCGGGCGATCCGGCTGCGGGCCCGAGCCTGGAGCCTGGGCCTCCTGATCCCGGTTTCGACCTGCGTCGCCTCGCTGGCGATCATGGCCCTCCAGCGGGCCGGCCTGCCGGCGGCGATCGGCGGCACGACTGGCGTGCTCGGAGCCGGCTACTTCCTGGCCACGCTCGGCCTCCGCCAGACCCTCACCCGCCGCGGCACCGAAGAGTCCTGAGCCGCTCAGGCGACCGCGGATCAGCTCGCCCTCACCCGCCCTGCCGCAGCCGGCAGGCCGGCGACGGTCCGAAGCCCTCCCCGAGCCCCGTGCGGCGCCGCTCTCATGGGCCGGCCATGGGGGGCGTCTCGTAGAACGCACCGCCGTTCACAAGCCGCGGGTCGCCGGTTCGCTCCAGTTCGGCCATCAGTCGTCGCTCCAGCTCCGCCCGCAGGCCTGCGGCCGCGGGCGTGTCGGCGAGGTTTGTCGTCTCGTCGGGGTCGGTCCTCAGGTCGTAGAGTTCGAATTCGGGTCGCTTGCCGTAGACCTTGGCAAACAGCGGCTGCCAGGCTGCGGTGTCGCGGACGCCGACAAGCCAGGCCTTGGTGGGCCCGGCATCTTCGTCGGGGAGCGTCACGCGGGTGTTGTTTTCGAGTTCCTCGACCGTTGGCTGAGGGCCATCCGCGAGGCGGTAGGGATCGCCAAGCGGCCAGCGGTCCGGCCGGAAGTTGCGGATCAAGACATGCTCCCGGGTTCGGATCGCCCGCTGCGGGTAGGGCGTGTAGTCGGCCCGGGCGCTTTCCACATGCCGCTCGCGGCCGGTGAAGACACAGTCGCGGGTTGGATCGACCTGCCCGGACTTGTCCGAAGCCAGGATTGGCCAGAGGGAGCGGCCGGTCATCGTGTCAGGCGGAGCGAGGCCCGCGGCCGCCAGGAACGTGGGGGCGAGATCGATCAGGCTCACCATGTCGTCCACCACCCGGCCCCCCTTCACGCCGGGGCCGGTGATCGAGAGGCTGACGCCGGTGCCGAAGTCATACAGGTTGCACTTGCCGTGCGGAAAGCCGGGGGCCCCGTGGTCGCCGCTGATCACGACCAGGGTGTTGTCTTCCAGCCCTTGGCGTCGGAGCTCGTCGAGGATCACCCCCACGGAGGCATCCCAGGCGGCAACCTCGCCGAAGTAGTCGGCCAAATCCTGCCGCACCTCGGGCACGTCGGGCAGGAAGGAGGGCAGCTTGCCCGCCAGGTCGTCAGGATCGATCCCCCAGAGATCCTTGCCGCTGCCCTTGATCCACTTGCGGTGCGGGTTGGTGGGGCCAAACCAGTAGCAGAAGGCCGCGCCGTCCGGGCAGGCGGAGAGCAGGTCGCGGAAGTTGCCGCGGACCTCGGCGAGGATCGCGGCCTTGGCGTCGCCCAGGGGGGTGCCGGCGGCCACCATCTTCGTGACGTTCTGGGAGAACTGGTTCACCCGGCTTCCGCGCCGGTTGAAGGCCTCGGCCTTCGTGAAGGGGGCGTTGGCCGGTCGGCCGGGGCTCCAGACCTTGTGGGAGTGGCCGACCACGTAGCCCGCATCCCGCAAGATCGCCGGGAAGCTGGGCAGCGAGTCATCCCAGACCGCGCCCTGGAGGATCGAACCGCTGCCGGTCTGCCAGAAGTGTCGGCCGGTGAGCACGGCGCTCCGGCAGGGCGTGCAGGAGGGAGCGCTGACATGGGCATGGCGGAAGAACACGCCCCGCTTCGCGATCGCATCGATGGCAGGGGTGCGGACGACATCGTGGATGCTGCCGGGGCCGTCGATCTCGGCGAGCAGGGAGGCATGGCGGCCCCAGTCGTCGGCGAACAGGAAGAGGATGTTGGGCCGCCTCACGGTCTCGGCTGCCAGAAGAGACCGGCGGCCGAGCAGGCCCCCGGGAAGCAGCGCCGCGGCGGCGAGCACCAAAGCGGTGAGCACGGCGGCACGCCGTCTGCCGGGGGGGCGGCGGTTCGTGGTCACTTTCCGAATCGCGACTGTCGATCTGCCAGGCAGCCTGCGCATACGTCCTCCTTCACGTCTTCACGTCGCGTCCTCCGAGAAACCTCCGGCGAAGTCTACCACTCCGGCCGAGGGGCCGCCCGCCGGGGGCCGCTTGTGGGACTGCCCCGGGCCGACCTATTCTTGGATGGAGGAGTATGCTTGATGACCTGTTTGCTGAAATCCAAGATCCACCGCGCCACGGTGACCGGTGCCTCGGTCGATTACGAAGGGAGCCTCACGATCGCGGCCGACCTGGCTGAGCGGGTGGGCCTCTTGCCCTACGAGCGGATCCTGGTGGGCAACCTGGCCAATGGCGAGCGGTTCGAGACCTACGTGATCTACGGCAAGCCCGGCTCGGGCACGATCGAACTCAACGGGGCGACGGCCCACCTGGGCAAGCCGGGTGATCGGCTGACGATCATGTCGTTTGCCTGGCTCGATGCGGCAGCGACCGCTGGGCACGTGCCGGCCATCATCGTGCTCGACGAGCAGAATCGCGTGGCCCGGGGCTGAGCGTTGCCCGCCGCCGGTTGGCGGCCGTTCAGGCCGGCGGGAAGAAGCGGCGAAGCGTGGCCTCGTCGGGCGGCCGGGTGACGAGCGAGACGGCCACCAGCACGAGCGTGGAGAGGCCCACCAGGAGCACGACCGGCGGCAGGGGCGGCAGCAGCAGGCCGAGCCAGCCGAAGGAGCCGAGGGCCGCGGCTTCCGCGGTGCCGGGGGGCGGCGGAAAGGCGTAGCCCGGGGTGGTGCCGAACCCGGAGTGCCAGAACAGGCCCAGCCAGGCCACGGCCGTAGCGAGGATCGCCGCCACCGCGGCCGGGGCCGAGAGCCGCCGCCACCAGACCGCCGCCGTGACCAGGGGAAAGAGGGCCGCGAAGCCGCTGAAGCACCAGACGCCCAGCGGGAAGACCGCCGTCGGCGTGACCAGGCTCAAGCTCCAGGTGGCGGCGACGACCGCCGCGATGAAGGCCCGCGAGAGCCCCACGGCCGCCCGCTCATCGCGGCCGGCCAGCCCCGGCAGGAGATCGCGGGCGAAGATCGTGCCCAGGCAGAGGAACTGGCTGTCGAGCGACGACATCACCGCCGCCAGCACGCCGGCGGCCAGGAGGCCGCCCAGCACCGGCCCGGCGTGGCGGGCGACGAGCTGGCCGAGGATCTGGTTGTCGCGGATGTCGGCCGGCAGGCCGGCAGCGGCAGTGGTGGCCCAGAGGCCGATCAGGACGCACGGAAACCAGACCGCGGCGATGCACAGCGGCTGGCCCACGATCGGCAGCTTGAAGGCGGCGGCCGATCGGGCGGTGAGCCAGTGCTGAAAGACGTGCGGAAACATCCCCACCGAGAGCGGCACGAAGAGGTAGCCGAGCCAGGCCAGCCGCGACACGCCGCCGGCCGAGAGCCGCTCGGGGGGCACTGCCGCGGTGGCGGCCACGAGGCTCTCCCAGAGCGTCTGGCCGCCGCCGATCCCGCGGGCGATCACCAGGAACGTGACCAGCCCCAGGGCCATGAACACCAGCGTCTGGAGGGCGTTGGCCCAGGCGGTGGCCCGCATCCCGCCGCTGAACACGTAGGCCAGCACCACCAGGCAGATCGCGAGCGACGCCAGCGGCCGGGGGAGGCCGTGGCCGCTGGCCGCGAACCAGCCGGGGAAGCTGCCGGCCGGGGCGAAGGCTCCGGCCGTGACCTGGCTGACCACCTCCCCGCCGCCGAGCACGCCCACCAGCAGATAGGGCACCACCAGCCCGACGAGCACGGGAAAGAGCACGATCCCGACCAGCCGGCTCTGGAGCCGGTCGCGGAAGAACTCGATCTGGGTGCGGTAGCCGTGCCGGCGGCCGAGCGTCCAGAGCCGGACGCCGAGCAGGTAGAAGCAGGCCGAGTGGACGATCCCGCTGCCGGAGGCGAGCAGGCCGTAGACGACCGCGCCCCGCCGGTAGGCCTCGGCCGTCGAGCCGACCAGCGCGAAGGCGGTCATCGTGGTGCCGAACAGGGAGAGGAGCAGGAGCACCGGGCCAATCGTGTGGCTGGCCAGTTGGAAGTCGGCCGAGCTGCCCCGGGCCCGCCGGCCGGCCACCGCCCCCAGGAGCACAAGCGCCGCCAGATAGACGGCGATGATCACCAGCGGTGTCATAGGTCGCTCGGCTCCAGGTCGGCCGGCCAGCACCAGCGGGTGGCCCACCACCAAACCGCTGCCGCCCCCAGCGAGACGGCCACCTGGATCGCCAGGGCCCGGGGCACGAAGCCGAGCACGATCACCGGAGAGTCGCCCCAGCCGAACAGGTCTTGCTGCACGGCCACCAGCCCGGCCAGCAGCAGCCAGAGCAGAGCCCGGCGGCCGGGCGGCGGGCCGGGAAAGAGACGCTCGGTGCTGGAGGAACGGCGCATCGGGCGGCTGGAAACATGCGAAGGAAAGGCGGACGACGGCTCGCCGTAGCGACAGCCTACCGCGCGAGCGTCAGCCGAGGCCCGGCACCGGGGGCGGGGGCGGGGGCGTGAGCCGGTCGTGCTCGAGCGAGGCCACCGGATAGGCACAGGCGTCGATCATGAATGCTCCGCCGGGGCGGTGGTTGCCGCTCCGGCCGATGCCGCCGAAGGGGAGCCGGGCGGAAGCCCCGGTGGTCTGGCGGTTCCAGTTCACGATCCCCGCCCGAATCCGGCGGCGGAAGCGGTCGTAGCAGGCCGCGTCGTCGCTGAACAGCGCCGCGGCCAGGCCGTAGGCCGTCTGGTTGGCCTCGGCGATCGCGGCCTCGAAGTCGGGCACCCGCACGAGCTGGAGGAGCGGCCCAAACCACTCGGCGTCGGCCCGCCCGGCCACGGCTGTCACGTCGATCAGCCCGGGGGAAAGGAGGGTGGCGAGGCCCCGCTGGGGCTCCATCCGCCGAAGGGCGATGCCGCCCCGGGCGAGGAAGTCGGCCTGGATGGCCAGCAGGTGGCGGGCCGCCGCCTCGTGGATGACCGGCCCCATGAAGGGCTCGGGCTCGTCGGCGGGCAGGCCTACGCGGATGGCAGCCATCCGGGCCACGAGCCGCTCGATGAAGGCGGCGGCCGTCGCCGACTCAGGCACGACCAGCCGGCGGGCGCAGCTGCACCGCTGGCCGGCCGAGAGAAAGGCCGAGAGGATCGTGAGCGTGGCGGCGGCGTCAAGATCTGCGACTTCATGCACGACGAGCGGGTTGTTGCCCCCCAGCTCGAGCGCCAAGAGCTTGCCCGGCTCGGCTACGAGCAGCTGCCGGAGGGTCACGCCCGTCGTGTAGCTGCCGGTGAACATGATGCCGTCGTGGCCGGGATGGGCGGCGAGTGTTTCGCCCGTCTCGCGGCCTCCCTGGACGAGGTTGAGCACGCCCGCCGGCAGCCCGGCCCGCTGCCAGATCTCGACCAGCCGCCGGCCGGTGAGCGGGGTCAGCTCGCTGGGCTTGAACACGACCGTGTTGCCCGCGAGCAGGGCCGGCGCGATCTGCCCGTGGGGCAGGTGGCCGGGAAAGTTGAAGGGCCCGAGCACGACGAGCACGCCGTGGGGCCGGTAGCGGGTGGCCGCCCGGCCGCCGCTCTCGGCCGTGATTCGATCCTGCTGCCGCTCCTGCCAGGCGAGAATCGTGGCCTTGACCTTGGCCACCATCGAGGCCACCTCGCCGCGGGCCTCCCAACGGGGCTTGCCCGTCTCGGCCGAGATCACCTCGGCAAGCGGGCCGGCCGCCGCCTCGAACTCGCGAGCGCAGGCCCGCAGCAGCCCCACGCGGTCGAGTGCCGGGCGATCGCCCCAGGCGGCCTGGGCTGCGCGGGCTGCCGCCACCGCCGCCGCGACCTCCGGATCCGCGGCCGCGGCCCCCTCCCAGAGCAGGTCTCCCGTGGCCGGGCTCGTGGAGGCAAACCGCGCTCCGCTGCCAGTCCGCCAGCTGCCGGCGATGAACTGCTCCCCGGCCGGGCTCCCGCCGCCGCTCATGGGGCCGCCTCCAGCGGCTGCTCTGGCTCGGCCGTGGCTCTGAGCCGGCCGATCCGCACGGTGTCGCCGACCCGCACGCCGAGGGCCCGAGCCGTGTCCCGAGGCAGCCCGACCCCTCCGGCCGGCGGCAGTTCGACCGCCGAGCGACAGGCCCGAAAGCCGTCCCGCCAGCCGGCCACGATCCAGTCGCCTCCGGTCGTGTCCGCGGCGGCGTCGGTCAACGCGGCCACTGGCAGCGAGCGGCTCTCGCGGACCAGCCGGATCCGGTCGCGGGGGCAGCTCACGATCGGCCCGGCCTCGAAGATGTCGACCATCCCGGTGAACGCAAAGCCCTCCTGCTCGAGGATCGCCAGGGCCGGCCGGGTGTCGGGATGGACCTGGCCGATCACCGCCTGGGCGGCCGGCGGCAGGAGCGGAATGGAGACCGGATGGTGGGGCATCAGGTCGGCGATGAACCGCTTGTTGAGCAGGCTCAGGTAGTCGGCGTTGGGAAACTCGATCTCGAAGAAGTGGCGGCCGACGGCATCCCAGAAGGGGCTCCGGCCCGCCGCGTCGATCACCCCCCGCATCTCGGCGATCACCGTCTCGTCGAAGCTCCAGCGGTGCTCGGCCATGAACAGGAACCGGGCCAGCGACAGGGTCCGGCCCGCGCCCCGAGACCGCTCGCTGGGATGGAGAAACATGCTGCCGATCTCGCAGGGGCCGTCGTGCTCCTTCTCGAGGTGGAGCGTACGGATCTCCTTGCGGATGCCGAGCATCTTCGACTCGTGCACGCTC
>CAYRNG010000094.1:0-3243 GCA_964425395.1 uncultured Candidatus Kuenenia sp.
TCCTGATCGGCCGCCACCCCGACTGCGAGATCGTGCTCGAGGCCGCCTCGGTCAGCCGCCAGCACGCGGCCCTGGTGGTGGGCCCGGAGGGGGTCACGATCGAAGACCTCCGCAGCCGCAACGGCACCACCGTCAACGACGTCCGGCTGGCCGGCCTGCGGCGGCTCGCGCACGGCGACGTGATCGGGATCTGCGGCCAGCGGCTCCTGTTCGACGCCGGCGTCACCGGCGACCACTCCTCCGCCGCCGTCGTGCTCGATGCCGACGAGTTCGCCGACGACGAGCTCGACCCCATCGGCTCCGACGCCGTGATCATGTCGGAGGTGGCCATGCCCCGGCCGTCAGCCGACGCCGAGCTCGGCCAGCATGCCGAGGCGAAGCTGCGGGCGGTGCTCGGGCTCAACCGGGCGATCGGGGCCTCGCTCACGGTCCGCGACGTCCTTCCGCGGCTGCTCGACGGCCTGCTCGAAGTGTTTCCCCAGGCCGAGCGGGGATTCGTGCTCCTGTCCCAACCGCCGGCCGGCAAGCTCCGCCTCCGGGCCCGCCGCACGAAGCGGTCCGACGACGGCCCGCCCCGCCTCAGCCGCACGCTCATTGACCGCGTGGCCACCACCCGCCAGGCGATCCTCTCGGCCGACGCCGCCTCCGATACCCGCTTCCGGGCCACCGAGAGCGTGATGATCGGCCACATCCGCTCGGTGATGGCCGTGCCGGTGACCGGGGGCGACGGCCGCCTCCTGGGCGTGCTCCAGGTCGATTCCCGGGATCTCCGGGCCGGCTTCGACGCAGCCGACCTCGATGTCCTGGCCGGGATCGCCGGCCATGCGGCCCAGGCGATCGAGCAGGCGCTGGCCCACGACGAGCGGGTCGAGCGGGAACAGCTCTCCCGCGACCTCGAGATCGCCCAGCGGGTCCAGCAGGGGCTTTTGCCCAGCCGCCCGCCCGACGTGCCCGGCTACCAGGTCTTCGACTTCTACCAGCCGGCCCGCCAGGTGGGGGGCGACTTCTTCTCCTATGTGCCCCTGGCCGGCAACCGGCTGGCGTTCGTGCTGGCCGACGTGTCGGGCAAGGGGGTGGCGGCGGCCCTCCTGATGGCCACCCTCTCGGCCGACATCCGCTACTGCCTGGCCAGCGAGCCCGACCTCGGCCGGGCGGTGTCGCTGATCAACGAGAGCTTCCTGCGGGGCGGCTGGGACGACCGGTTCGCCACCCTGGTGGTGGCGGTGCTCGACCCGGCCCGTCATGCCGCCACGATCTGCAACGCCGGCCACCTGCCGGTCTTCCTCCGGGACACAGCCGGCGTCCGCACGGTGGCCGCCGACCTGGGCGACCTGCCGCTGGGGATGGCCGTCGGCCATGCCTTCCGGTCGTGCACGATCGTGCTGCCCGCCGGCGGCTGCCTGGTGCTCTGCACGGACGGCGTCACCGAGGCCATGAACGAGGCCGGTGCCTGCTACGGCTTCGAGCGGCTCCGGGAGGTGCTCGCCGGGCCGGCTGAGTCGGCCACCGAGGTGGGCCGGCGGATCCTGGCCGACGTCGAGCGGCACACGGCCGGGGCCGACGGCCAGGACGACGTCTGCCTGGTCTGCGTCCGCCGGGAAGGAGTGCCGGCGCCGTCTGCCGAAGCGGAACCCGAGCCGGAAACGGCATAGCCTGCCCAGAATCCGAGGCCCGTCCGGGGCGATCCGGCGTGCAGCCGGCCGCCGGGGCCGCCGATACCTCTGGAGGCCGGGGAGACGAAGCGTCTCGCCGGAATCTTCAAGGGGGTAACGGCCATGGGCTTTTTCCAGTGGGTGCGGGAAGGCGTGCGTGAGGCGGTGGTGCTCGGCTTCGTGGACGCCGTCGAGGACGTCGGGACCCGCAGCCGGGAGGAGGATTTCGGGGCCACCCTCGCCCAGTCCCTCCGCGAGCGGCTGGCCGTCAAGTCGGAGCCGACCGTGATCGAGTCGGCGGCCCCTGCCAAGGGGCGGCGGCGGCTGGGCCGGTCGCTGGAGGCGATGCAGAAGGCGGGCTGAGCCGGGCCGGCGGTCGCCGCTGGGCTTTGTCCGCGGGAGCGGGCCTTCAGCCCGCGAGTTGGTCTGCGGGAACGGGCAACGCGACCTCGATCGTGCAGCCGCGGCCCACCGCGGCCTCGATCCGGGGCTCGCCCCCGAACAGTCGGGCCCGCTGCCGGATTCCCTCCAGGCCGAAGCGGTCTTCCGGCACGGCCTTGGGATCGAAGCCCCGACCGTCGTCGCTGACGCGAATCCGCACGAGGTCGGCCTCCCGGCTCACCTCCACCGTCGCCCGGCCGGCCTCCGCATGCTTGCGGACGTTGGAGAGCGATTCCTGCACGATCCGGAAGATCGCCGTCTCGAGCGGGGCAGGCAGCCGCGGCCCCGGCAGGGCGTGGCGGAAGACGACCTCCGCCACCTCCGCCCGGGCGTCGCTCACGAGCGACTCGATCGCCTCGACGATGCCGAGCTCGTCGAGCGCCGGTGGCCTGAGGCCGCCGATCAGCCGCCGCGACTCATCCGCGGCCGCCTGGAGGAGCCGCATCCCCTCGTGAAGCTCCGCCTGGCCGGGATGCTCGCCGAGCGCCGCCTCCCAGGCCTGGAAGTGCATGATCGCCCCGGCCAGGTATTGGGCCAGGCCGTCGTGGATCTCGTAGGAGACAAGCTGCCGCTCCCGCTCCTGGATCTCGAGCAGCCGGCGGAGCACGTTCCGCTCCCGGGCCAGGCTCCGCTCGGAGGTCTTGAGGGCCTCGATGTTCTCGCAGCAGGCCATCACCGCAGCCACCCGCCCCGCGACCCGGACCGGCCCGACCCGCATCGCGAAGCAGGTCAGCTCTCCGGCGGGGGTCCGGACCGTCACCTCGAGCTCCCGCTCCTGGCCCGTGGCCAGCACCTCGCGGACCGTCCGCTCCACCTCGGCCGCCGAGTCGGGCACGGCCAGATCGAGGACGCTGCGGCCCACGACGTCGCCGGCCGACCAGCCCGGGTCGTAGCGGTTGCAAAACCGCAGCGTGCCGGCGGCATCGACCACGATCAGAAAGTCGCCGGAGATCCGGCAGACCGCCTCCCAGAGGGCCCGCTCGTCAGGGATCGCCTGCGCGGTGGCGGCCGGCCTGTCGGGAGGATCGTTGCCCATCTCCATGACGCTCACCTTTAAGCCTGCTTGGGCCGAGGGATTCGCCCGGCCGGGCCGCCCCCCCGTCGCCCCCGCGGCATGCTCATCCCCCATGGCAAGCTGGTTTTCAACTAC
>CAYRNG010000095.1:0-12257 GCA_964425395.1 uncultured Candidatus Kuenenia sp.
GGGGGTCGCGGTCGGCTCAGCCGCCATCGCCTTGACGTCGAGGTGCAGCCGGACGTGGGGGGAGCCGATGGCCTCGAGCAGCCGGCAGGTCTCGGCGGCCGTCGTGAGCACGTCGGTCTCGGAGGGGGCCAGCGGCTCCAAGGCCACCACCGTGTCGGTCGTCTCGAGCACCGGCAGGAGCCGGCTGAAGACCTCGCGGATGTGGCCGTGGGCCTCCTCGAGCGTCACGCCCGGCAGGAGGCTCCGCTGCTTCGGCGAGCCGAACACGAGCACCCGGCCGCCGAGATCGTGGCAGAGGCGGGCCAGTTCTCCCAGGTAGGCGACCGTCCGGTCGCGGATCTCCCGGTCGGGATGGGCCACATGGCAGCCCTCGGTCTTCGCCAGCAGCCAGTGGAGCCCGACGCAGTCGAGGCCGGCCCGGGCGATCGTGCGGCGGATCTCCTGCCGGCTGGCCGGCGGGATCTCGGCCACCAGCGGGGCGAGGGTGAAGGGGGCGATCTCGAGACCGCTGTAGCCACATTCGGCGGCCATGTCGCAGGCCTTGGCCAGCGGCCAGTCGCCGAAGGTCTCGTTGCAGATCGCGTAGCGGAAGGGTGCGCTCATGGGGCGGGCAGCAGGCGTCAGGCGGGCTTCGGGGGTCGGGGATTCTCGACCTTCGCAGGCCGGCCGGTCCGGGCACTTTTGTAGCAGGCTTCGACGATCGCCCCCGCCTTGCGGCCCTCGAGGCCGTCGAGGGGCGGCCGCCGGCCCTCCCGCACCGCGGCCAGGAAGTCCTCGAAGTTGCGGGTGTGGCAGGCATAGTTGATCGCCATCGGATCGGCCGCCCCGCCGCTGCTGCCGCTCGTGCCTCCCAGCCGCTCGCGGGTGGCCGGATCGTCGGCAGCCTCCGTGCGAAACTGCCAGGTGACGAGCTGCTCCTCGAGAATCTCGGCCGTGCCGTCTCGGCCACCGACGAGCAGCCGCCGGAGGCTGCCGGGGAACAGGCTCGTGGCGGCCAGCAACTGGCCGAGGGCCCCGGTCTTGAATTGGAGGACCGCCACGCAGGAGTCTTCCACCTCGAGCCGCTCGGCGTCGTGGGCCCGCACGGCCGTGAGGGCGATCACCCGCTCGACCGGATTCTCGGCCGGGTCGAGGCCGGGCATGGTCGCCCCGGCGATCCACTGGAGGGCGTCCACGCCGTGGATCGACTGGTTCATCAGGGCCCCGCCGCCGTCGAGGGCCTTGGTGCCCTGCCAGCGGCCCGGGCCGTAGTAGGCGTCGTCTCGCCACCAGGGAACGTAGCTGGCGGCGATGGCCAGCTGGCCGAACCGGCCGGCGGCCGCGGCGGCATGCACCGCCCGGATCACGGGGTTGAACCGCTGCGGGAAGATCGCCCCCAGCGGCACGCCCCGCCGGTCGGCCGCCGCGATCATCCGATCGATCCGCCGGAGCGTGATCTCGAGCGGCTTCTCGCAGATCACCGGCACCCCCTTGCGGATCGCGGCCAGCGCCGCGTCGAGGTGGGCCCCGGAGGGCGTGGCCACGGTCACGAAGTCGGGCTTCTCGCGGCGGATCATCCGGGCCGCGTCGGCGTGCCAGCTGCAGCCGAACTCGGCGGCGAAGGCCCGCCCCTTCTCCTCGGTGCGGCAGCAGGCCCCCACGAGCTCGACCCCGGGAATGTCGGCCAGAGCCCGGGCATGGAGCCGGGCGATCGCCCCGATGCCGATGATTGCCGCCCGCATGGAATGCTCCTCAGGGAAAGTGGCCGGGAAGCCTGGTCTAGTGTGGGGTGGCACGGGGTGTCTCGCAAGCGGGATCCAGTATGATTTTGTCGATGACGCGGCTCTCTCTCCCCAATGCGGCCGGCCTGGTGGACGCGCTGGCCGCGGGCGGTGCGCGGCTGGTGCTCGTGGCGACCGGGGGCGGGTCGGCGGCGATCTCGCAGCTCGTCTCGACGCCGGGGGCCAGCGAGGTGGTGCTGGAGGCGACCGTGCCATATGCCCGGGCCGCGATCGACGAGCTCTTGGGGGGGCCGCAGGAGGCCTACTGTTCGCCGCGGACCGCCCGCCGGCTGGCGATGGCGGCCTGGGAGCGGACTCGGAAGCTCGACGAGGCCGGCGGCACGGCCCCCGCGGAAGCGGCTGACCGGGCGGTCGGGGCTGCCGTCACCGCCGGACTGCGGACGAGGCGTCCCAAGCGGGGCGCGCACCGGGTGATCGTGGCGGTGCAGACGCTGCGCCAGACCCGCGTGGCCGAGCTGGTGCTCGAGAAGGAGGCTCGCTCACGGGCCGAAGAAGAGCTCGTGGCGGCGAGCTGCCTGCTCGCCGAGGTGGCGGCGGCCTGCGGGGTGCCGGAAGCGGCCGACCCTCCGGCCCTCCTGGGCGAGGAGCGGCTCCGGCACGACGTCTTTGAGCCGCCGGCCGCCTGGCGGGAGCTGTTCACAGGAGGCCGGGCCCTGGTGGCCGCCGATGGGGCGGTGGGAGGCGACGGGCCGGCCACGGGGGCTTCCGGGGGACTGATCTTCCCCGGAGCCTTCGATCCGCTCCACGAGGGTCATCTGCTGATGGCCCGGATCGCCGAGGAGATTGCCGAGCGGCCGGTGGCCTACGAGATCTCGGTGACCAACGTCGACAAGCCGCAACTCGACTTCATCGAGATGCGGAACCGGGCCGGCCAGTTCACCGACCGACCGCTGTGGTTCACGCGGGCCGCGACCTTCCTCGAGAAGCTGGCCATCTTTCCGGAGAGCACGTTCGTGATGGGGGCCGACACGTTCGCCCGGCTGGCCGATCCCCGCTACTACGGCGGCCCGGCCGCGGCCGCCACCCGGGCGGTCAAGTCGATCGCCACCCGGGCCCGGGGGCTGATCGTGTTCGGCCGCGTTCGCGACGGCCTGTTTCAGGATGCGGCGGCGGTCGAGGCCCCCAAGGCCCTCCGCGACGTCGCCTATTTCGTGTCGCAGCGGGAGTTTCGACTCGACATCTCGAGCACCGAGCTGCGGCGGCGGTCACTCTTGGAGGCGGAAGCATGAGCCTGGCAGCCAGCCGGCCGGTGATGTTCCTCGCAGCCCTGCTCGGCCTGCTCGAGGCGGGGGCCCCGGCGGCGGCTTGGGCCGATGCCCTGGCCGAAACGCTCACGCCGCACGTCGGGCAGGTGCTCGATCTGGTGGAGGTCGGCACCGGTCGGCGGTTCGTTCGGCCGCGGCTCGAGAAGGTCGTGACCCGCGATGGCGCAACCCAGTCGCTCCGGCTGGTGGAGGAGGGGCAGACCCGGCCCACGAGCATCCTGCTCAAGGGGATCACGAAGATCGTGGTCGGCCGCGAGACCGTCTACGAGGCCGATGCCAAGGCGGGCGGGGCGGCGGCCAAGCGGGCCCGGGCGATGCTCGACAAGCATCAGGCCGAGGTGGCGGCCTCGCAGGAGCGGATGCGGGCCCGGGGCGTGGCGCCCTGGCCGGACCTCTCGGCCGCGGACCATGCCGCCGAGGTCAAGTCGCTCGAGTCCTTCGTCGAGCAGGTGCGGGAGGCGTTTCCGCAGCTCGAGCGGTCGGCGACCCACGAGTTCATCGTGGTCACCGACATTCCGGCACGGGAGATCGGCCCCTTCGTCGCCAACCTCGACGCGATGCACGACTTCCTCTGCGACCTGTACGGCATTCCGCGGGGCGAACCGGTCTGGAAGGGCAAGTGCCTGGTGATCGCCTTCCGGCGGGAGGCCGACTTCCAGGCCTTCGAGGCCCGCTTCATGCAGGTGGCGGCCCCGCCTGGCGTGCATGGCCTCTGCCACCAGGCGAGCGACGGCCGGGTGATCATGGCCTGCCACCAGGGCCGCGACCTCGACGCCTTCGCCCACATGCTCGTCCACGAGACGAGCCACGGCTTCAACCACCGCTGGATGTCTCCCCAGCGGCTGCCCAATTGGCTCAACGAAGGGCTCGCCGAGTGGGTGGGCACGCAGGTGGTGCCCCGCTCGCGGCAGGTGCCGGCCAAGGAGGCCCGGGCCCGGGCCTTCATGCAGCAGACCGGCTCGCTCGGAGCCGGCTTCCTGACGGCCGACAACATCCAGCCGGTGCAATACGGGATCGCCTCGCAGTTGGTGAAGTTTTTGGTGGCCCGCGACCGCCGCAAGTTCGCCGAGTTCGTGCGGGGCATCAAGGAAGGAATGACGGCCGAGGAGAGCCTCCAGGCGGCCTTCCAGGGCTCGATCGACGATCTCGTGGCCGCGTTCGGCGGGGCGATCGGCGTGCCCGGCCTGAAGCCCTGAGCCGAAGCCTCCGACCACCCGTGGGGCAGGGTTGCAACCTGCCTGAGTTCAGCGGACGCGGCGGGCCAGGCCGGCGGCCAGCCGGTCGAGCGTCTGGCTGCGGTCGTCGAGCGGGATATGAACCCGGATCAGGTTCATCGCCTGCTCGTCGGCCAGCGCCGCCCGGAGGGCCGCGTCAAACTCCCCCTCGGTCCGCACGTCCCAGCCGGTGCCGCCGCCGAGCACCTCGGGGAGCCGCTGATACTGCCAGGGATTGATGTCGTTGAAGCTCCCCTCGTGGAGCAGCCGCTCGGTGCCGTAGCCCTGGTTGTCGAGCACGATCACCGTCACGGCCAGTCCCCGGCGGACGATCGTGGAAAGCTCCATGCCGGTCATCTGAAAGGCGCCGTCGCCCACCAGGGCGATCACCTTGAGGTCGGGCCGGGCCGACTTGGCCCCCAGGGCCGCCGGCACGGCGAAGCCCATCGAGGTGTAGTAGGCCGGGGCGATGAACTCGGTCTGGCCCCGGATCACGAGGTCGCTCGACGCGAACAGGGCGTCGCCCACGTCGGCGATTACGATCGTCCGGTCGTCGAGCGATTCGTCGAGCCGGCGGACGAGCCGCGTCGTGGTCATCGGGGCGTCGGGCCGGAGCACCCAGGGCTCGAGCGCCGCGGCCGGGCCGGGGGGCAGCGGCCGGCTGGCGGCCTGGGGGGCGACGGCGGCCAGGCCGCGGAGGAAGTCTTCGAGCAGGACGTCGTGGTAGTGGTGGTGGCTGATCCGCAGGTCGTCGCTGGCGGCGTAGATGCTCGTGGCCGCGTCGAGCTTGGCCGTGAAGATGCCCAGGTCGATGTCGGTGAGGATCACCCCCAGGAGGATCAGGCAGTCGCTCTGCTCGACAAACTCCGTCACCTCGCGGCGGCCGAGGGCCCCCTCGTAGAGGCCGACGTAGAGCGGATGGACCTCGCTGACCACGCTCTTGGAGAGCATTGTGGCGGCGATTGGGATCCCCGCCTTCTCGGCCAGGGCCACCGCGTCGGCCTGGAGGCCCCAGCGATGTAGTTCGATGCCGGCGATGATCACCGGCCGCTTGGCCGCCCCGATCCGCGCGGCTGCCTCCTTGACCGCCTCGGCGAGCGCCTCCGGGTCGCTGACGCGGGGGGGCGGGGCATAGGGCCGGATCTGCTCGGGCACGACCGAGACCATGTCGCGGGGGAGCTCCAGATAGACCGGCCGCTTGAGCCGGTGGGCCGTGTCGAGCAGCTCGTCGATGTCGCGGAAGGCGGTGGCCGGGTCGGTGATCTCGCGGCTGGCCGCGCAGAGCTTCTCGAACCCCTCCAGCTGGGTCCGCCACTCGCGGACGCGGTGGTGCATGAGCGGATCGCCGCCCCGCTCGGCCAGCCCCGGCGCGCCCGAGATCATGATCACAGGGCTCTTCTCGGCGTAGGCCCCGGCGATCGAGTTGGCGACGCTCAAGCCCCCGACGCCATAGGTGACGCAGACCGCCCCCATCCCGTGCACCCGGGCGTAGGCGTCGGCCGCGAACCCGGCGCAGTCCTCGCGGGTGCAGTTGACCATCTCCAAGGGCGAGTGCTCGAGCATCGCGTAGAAGCCGAGCACGTAGTCGCCCGGCAGGCCGAACACGTGCCGGAGGCCGTAGTCGGAGAGCCGGCGGATCAGGTATCGCCCGATCGAGAGGCTGGTCACGCTCTCGGGCCGCTGCGGGGCCGGCCGGACCACCGGTGGGGCCACCAGGCCGTTGTCGAGACTCGCGCCGAGGACGATCGCCATAAGGTCACCTCCGCTGGGAGAGCCGTCGCTGCCGGACGGCGAGCATCGTCATCCAGAATCCCAGGAACGCCGCCACGCAGACGAGCACCACCACCGCCCGGAGCGGATTGTGGTTGAACCGCCAGGCCCCGATCGCGTGGAAGACACCCCACAGAACGATCCCGGCGACCACCCAGCGGATGATCCGGAACCGGTCGGCCGCTGCGGTGTCGGCGGTGGTCTCAGGCTCGGTCATGGCTGGCGGATCGCTCATCCGGGTATTCTACGCGAGGACTGGCTGGCGGGGCTCCGCCCGCCCGCTTTGAACGCCAGGCGGCAGGGGCGTAGGCTGCTCGCAATGCCCGCCGCAACTCTGCCCGCCGCCGCCCGCCTGCCGATCGCGTCCGACCTGCCGGCCTACGGGCTGGCGGCGGCCACGCTCGCCGGCTTCGCCGGAGGCTGGCACTGGCTCTTCGATCTGGCCAGCCACTACCGCTGGTATTTGCTGCTGGCGGCGCTCCTCTGGTATGCCGTCACGTCGCGGCGGCGGAGCCGGCTGGCCGCCGCCTGCCTCGTGATCGCGGTGGTTGGCAACGTCGGCCCGCTTCTGCCCTACTGGCTGCCCGCCGCGGGGGAGCCCTCCGCCGGCGATCCGCTCGCGATCGTGTCGCTCAATCTCGAGGTCGGCAATCTCCGCCACGATCTCGCGGTCGGCTTCCTGCGGCAGGCGAACGCCGACGTGGTGGTGCTCTTAGAGGTGAGCGACGCCTGGGCCGAGGCGGTCGAGTCGCTGGCCGATCTCTATCCCCATGCTGTCGTCGAGCCGCGGGCCGACTCGTTCGGGATTGCGGTGCTCTCCCGGCTGCCCCTGGAGTCGGCCCGCGTCGAGCCGCTGGCCGAGGGGCCGCCGCTGGTGATCGCGGGGCTGCCGGTGGGCGAGCGAGGCTGCCTGCTCGTCGCCGCCCATCCGCCGGCCCCGCTCTCGGCCGCCTGGTCGGCCGGTCGCGACGCCCAGCTGGCGGCGATCGGCGAGCTGGCCGCCACCGAGACCAGGCCGGTGATCGTGGCCGGCGACTTGAACGCCACCCCGTGGTCGCACGGCTTCCGACGGCTGACCGGGCCCCGCGGCCTGCGGGACTCGGCCGTGGGCCGGGGCGTGCAGGGCAGTTGGCACGCCCGCCTCTGGGTGCCGCGGATCCCGATCGACCACGTCGTGGTCTCGGAGGGGGTGGCGGTCGTATCCCGCTCGCTCGGCCCGCCGCTCGGCTCCGACCACCTCCCCGTCGTGGCCACGCTTCGCGTGCCCTGACCCGTCACGCTCGTAGGGGACTGTCCCCGCTTCGGGGACTGTCCCCTTTCGGTCTGCCCTGAAGCCAAGCCCAACCGTGGGTCGGGGTTGCCCGTGCCATCTCGCCGGACGCTCGCTGGGGATGACGTTCTCTCCGCTCCAACGCACCGTCCCCTGGCTCGCGCCAGGGGTTTCTATGAGCATCGCCCGCGTCCGATAGAGAGCCCAGCGGCAAGCCCGGGGACCCAATAGAAACCCCGGGCGCAAGCCCGGGGACCGAATAGAAACCCCGGGCGCAAGCCCGGGGACGGTGGTTCAGCCCCTCATCCCGCCCCCCACTCCGCCAACCGCGGATGAAACGGCCGCCCGGAGGTGCGGCCGCCGGGCGTAGAGCTAGCGGCCGCCTCGCAGCTCGGCGAGGTCGAGACCCAGCCGCTTGAGCTTCTTGTAGAGCGTGGTGCGATTGATGCCCAGCGAGCGGGCGGCGAGATCACGGCGCCAGCCGGAGCGGGCCAGGGCGTCGAGGATCAGCTGTCGCTCAGGATTCGCCAGGGCCTGCTTGAGCGGGCTGGCCGTGATCGCCGCGGGCCCGCTCCCGCCGAGCACGGCCGGGGGCAGGTCGGCCGCCTCGACGAGCAGGCCCTGTCCGAGAAACACCGCCCGCTCGATCGCATGTTCGAGTTCGCGGACGTTCCCCGGCCAGGCATGTCGCGCGAGCGCCTCCCGGGCGGCCGGCGTGAAGCCGGTGACGGTGCGGGCCGCCCGGATCGCGGCCCGGGCCAGGAAGTGCTCGGCGAGCCGGAGGATGTCGGCAGATCGGTGCCGCAGGGCCGGCATCTCGATCGTGACCACGTTGATCCGCCAGAAGAGATCGGCCCGGAACCGGCCGGCGGCCACGAGGGCCTCGAGGTTCTCGTGGGTCGCCAGCACCACGCGGGCATCCACCCGCCGCGTCTGGCCGCCTCCCACCGGCTCGAACTCGAGCTCCTGGAGCACGCGGAGCAGCTTCACCTGGAGGGCCGGCGACGCGGTCGCGATCTCGTCCAGGAAGATCGTGCCGCCATCGGCCTGGAGGAATCGGCCGGCGCGATCGGCGGTGGCGCCGGTGAAGGCGCCGGCGACGTGACCGAAGAGCTCGCTTTCCAGAAGCGGCTCAGCGAGGCTGCCGCAGGCCACCTCCACGAACCGGCCCGGCCGGCCGCTGGCGGCGTGGATCTCGCGGGCCAGCCGAGACTTGCCGGTGCCGCTCTCGCCGGTGATCAGCACCGTGGCAGACGTGGGGGCGATCCGGCGGGCCAACTCGAGCACCTGCCGCATCGCCGGGTCGGAGCCGACCAAGGGGTCGGGGCGGGAGGCGAGCCGGTGCGGGGAGCCGCGGCGGAGAGCGAGAGGTGCTTCGGCAGGGGCAGGGCTGGGCATGGCGACTCCCGGAAACGCGTGCGGGGATAGGTGACCCACAAGGTTTCTAGGTTGCGGGGAGGCGACGGGGCGTCGCCCTCGGGCGACAGGTTTGCCCAGGCCGCAGGGTCACAGCCGGGCGACCGGCACGACCGGCACGACCGGTCGACAGGCCCGGGCCGCCGGCACGGGCTCATGGGTGGCGGGTGGGTAGTCCGTAACGGCGTGACGGACCTACAAACGTGAGAGATCGCCGACTCAATGCGGGTCGCGGGAGGGGTTGCCCGAGCCGATCGAGACGGCGTTGGAAACCGTCCGTAGGCAGGATGCCGAAGGACGGTTTCCATCGAGCGAGCTGGAGGCAGGATGCCGGAAGCGAGCGTCCGGCGAGATGGCCCGGGCAACCCCGACCCACGGAAGGGGCTGCCTCAACTGGCCGGCGGGATATAATCCCGCCGCTACAAGGGGCGGCGTCAACTGGCCGGCGGGTCGTCCGCCACGGCGTGACGGACCTCCACGGCGTCACTGGTCGCGGGGCTTGTCCGCCTGCCGGGAGCCGGCCTTGCCCTCGACTTCGCCGAGCCGGACGACGTCGGCGATCCGGTCGGCCGCCGGGCCGAGGAGGATCTCACGGTTTTCGAACAGGGCCTCGGGGTCCTGATCGAGCATCTGGATCCGGCGGCGGCGGAACGAGAAGAAGGCGATCACCGCCAGGGCCACCACCACCGCGACCACGACGGCCAATGTCAAGCCCCGCTCGGCCGACTGGATCAGTTCCGTGATCCGGTCGCCGAACAGGTAGGCCAGCCCGAAGAACCCGCCGATCACCACCGACGCGCAGATGAAGTCGGCGAACAGGAACCAGCGATACTTCACCCGGAGGATGCCCGCTGTGAGATAGAACGGGCTCCGCAGGCCCACCAGGAAGCGGGCCACGAAGAAGGCCTTGATCCCGTGGCGGTTGATCAGGTCCTCGATTGTCTTTTCCCTTTCAGGCGTGAGGAAGCCGCTCCACCAGGGGTGTTCGCGGAGCACGCGGGCCCCGAAATACCGCCCGATGCCATACATCAGGCTGTCTCCCAGGAGCGCCCCCACCAGGCAGGCGGGCAGGGCCTTCCACCAGACGAGGGCCCCGGCCTTGCTGGCCACGCCCGCTGCCACGATCGGCACCTCCTCCGGAATCGGCAGACCGATCCCTGTCAGGGCCAGAAACAGCACGATGCCGAGGTAGGAGGCGTGAAACCAGTCGGGCATGACGATGGAGGGTGGCTGGCAGTCCGCGGCGGCGGATCTTCCGCTGACACTTCGCCGCGAGACTGGAAGAGTGTAGTCACCAGCCTCGCGCGGTGATACCGACCACGGTCACCGGGGAGCTTTCTGTCACTCCTGCGGCAGCTCCCCCCGGCCGTCCGGCTGCCACGCGACGAGCAACCCCGGCTCGGGCTCGAGCTGCACCGTCGCCTCGTCGAGGTTGGCGATGTCGATCCGCAGGCCCCCCGCGGTCGGCGTCACGAGCACCGCCCCGACCGCGCCGCCAGCCGGCGCGATCACGGGCAGGCCTGCCGGCCCGAGCACGTAGAGGGCGGTGGCCAGCGCGTCGGCCTCGGCGGCAGTCGGTGCCAGCACGGTGGCTGAGATCACCCCCTCGGCCGGTCGGCCGGTGCGGGGGTCGAGGAGGTGGCCCAGCCGCCGGCCCCGCTCCACGAAAAACTGCGTGCCTGAGCCGCTCGTGCCGAGGGCCCGTTCGACGAGGCTGATCGTGGCCAGCCGCCGGCCCGGCCTCAGCGGATGCCGGAGCCCCACCTTCCAGCCGGCCCGGCCCTCCACCGCCGGCCCCTGCGTGCCGACCGCCCGCACGCTGCTCTGCCCACCGTGCACGAGCAGGCTCGGCACGCCGGCGGCCAGAAGCACCTCCAAGCCGCGGTCGAGGGCCCAGCCCTTGCCGATCCCGCCGGGGTTGAGCTCCGCGCCGGCCAGGGCGAGCCGGGCCTGCGGGCCGGTGGGGTCGAGCTCGAGATGCCGCGTGCCGGAGCAGGCCAGGGCGGCGGCCAGTTCCGGCTCGCTCGGCGTGCGTCCCTGCCGTTCGAGAAACCCCCAGGCCCGCACCAGCGGCCCGGCGGCGATGTCGAAGGCCCCGCCGGTGCGGGCCTCGAGGTCGCGGGCCAGGCTGAGGAGTTCAAAGGTGTCGTCCGAGATCGGCACCCACCCGCCGGCGGCCCGGTTGAGGGCGGCCAGTTCGCTGTCGGGCCGGTAGATGCTGATCCGCCGCTCGATCTCGTCCACCAGGTCGAGCGCGGCGGATCCCAGTTCGGTCGCCTCGGGCACCTCGCCGGCGTTGAAGACCACCTCGAACCGGCAGCCCATCGCCTCCCGGCCGACGATGATCGTGTGGAGCTCGGGCGGCTGCATGACGCGGGAAAACCGTGGGCGTGGCGGAAAAACGGCCCCCGTATCGTAGGCCCGGCGAGGTCGATCTGGTACAGTTCCGGGTGAACTTCCGCGGTCTCGTCGGCACGACGACAGACTGAAGGGGTTGCCCGTGCCAATCGAGCCGGCGTTGGAAACCGTCCTCGTTCCGAAGGGGGACAGTCCCCATTCGGGGACAGTCCCCTCAAGCTTCGTCCGACTCGCCCAGAACTGGAGACCCTCTGATGCCAGCCTGCCTCCGCCTGCTGCCGCTCGTCGTCGTCGGCAGCCTGTTGATCGCCCTGCCGTCCGCCGTCGCCCAGCCGGCCGCACCGGCCGCTGTCGCCTTCACGATCGCCGATGGCGGCCTGGCCCTCGAGGCTCCGGCCGGCTTCGAGAAGGTGCGGCCCAGCTCGGGCATGGTCGAGACCGAGTTTGCGATTCCGTCGGAGGGGCAGGGGGCCGATGGCAAGCCGCTCCCGGCCGGGCGGATGACGGTGATGGGAGCCGGCGGCTCGATTCAGGCCAACATCGACCGCTGGTGCGGCCAGTTCGCCCAGCCCGACGGCGGCGACACCAAGGAGAAGGTCACCACCAAGGCCTTCAAGGTGGCCGGCTGCAACGTCACGATCGTTGACATCCCGGGCACTTACCTCGACCAACCGGGCGGGCCGTTCGCCGGCGGGCCGAAGGTCTCGCGGCCCGATTACCGGATGCTCGCCGGAATCGTCGAGACGCCCGAGGCGGGCAACTACTTCCTCAAGTTCTACGGTCCCGCGGCCACCGTCGAGCGGTATGCCGAGGGCTTCAAGAAGATGCTCGAGGGCATGGTGCCAGCGGCAGGGCGATGAAAGTCCAGGAGTTTCTCGAACACCACGGGATTGCCGGCAATCCCTTCGCCGAGGAAGACGCGCAGACCGACGCGGTCTTCAAGCGGGATTGCCTGGAAACCACCTTCCATCCCGCCTGGGACAAGATCCTCGGCAGCCCCGCCGATCCGAGCACCTCGATCGTGTTCGGCGAGAAGGGGAGCGGCAAGACCGCCCTCAAGCTGCAGATGGTGCGGCAGTTCGAACGCCACAACGAGGCCCATCCGGAGGCCCGCACGTTCGTCGTCTTGTACGACGACTTCAATCCCTTTCTTGACCGGTTCGTGGCCCGGGTGGCCCACGGC
>CAYRNG010000096.1:0-1542 GCA_964425395.1 uncultured Candidatus Kuenenia sp.
CCCGCGGCGGGCAGAGGAAGGGGGACAGTCCCCGCGGCGGGGACAGTCCCCCGGGGGGGTCACTTGTCGAGTTTGGCCTGGAGCACCCGCACGGTCTTGATCGCGGCCTTCTGCTGCTCGGGATCGGGCACCTTGCTCGCGGTCTTTTCGGCATCGGCCAGGAGCTTGACCGCCCCGGGCACGTCGCCGTTGGCGACGAGCGCCTTGGCCACCGCCACCAGGGCGTAGACCCGGTTCGTGGGGAAGTCGTTGATCCCCTTGGCGGCGGCGGCGGCCTGCTCGAGGAGGCCGGCCGCGGCCGCCTTGTCACCCCCGGCCGCCCGGACGGCCGCCGCGGCGGCGAAGGCCTCGGCCTTGGGCCGCAGCTCTTCGAGGCCGCCGGCCAGCTCCTCAAGCGCGCCGATCATCTCCTGGGCGTCGGCGGCCAGGCCGGCGTCGGCGTAGCCCATCGCCACGGCCGCCAGCGCCTCGCCCCGAAACCGCTCGGAGACGTCGGTGGTGGCCAGCTTGGCCGCCTCGTCGAGCGACGTCTTGGCTGACTTCGGGTCGCCGAGGGTCCCCTGCAGCACGCCGACCTGGGCCAAGAGCGACGAGCGGTTTTTGGCATCCTCGACCGTGGCGGCCAGCTTCGCGGCCGAATCGACCACCCGGCGGCCCGAGCCCTTCTGGCCGATATCGGCATAGACCTCGGCGATCTCGAGCAGGATCGGCACGCAGACCAGCGGCTGGCCCCCCTCGGGCACCTCGGCCAGGGCGTCGCCCAGGGTCTGCTCGGCTCCCTTCCGGTCCTTGGCCCGGGCCCGCAGGGCCGCCACCCGGGCGAGGTCGCCGGCCCGGCCCTCGGCGGTCGGGTTGGCCCGGGCCTGCTGGAGCCGCTCGGCGATCGTGGCCGGGCCCTTCTTCGAGCCGCCGCAGCCGGCCAGCGGCAGCAGGCCCGCCAGGCAGACGGCGATCGCGGCGACGAACAGGGCAGGGGGGGCGGATCGCGTGCGAAGCATGGCGGGCACTCCTCGGAAAGGGATCAGGGACGAAAGTCGAGCCACCGCCCATCGGGGCGACGGATCAACAACTCAAAACTTGAGCCGGGCCCGCTGCAGGCGGGCGTGGGCTTCGGCCATCAGGTCGTCTTCGGCGGTCTCGTCATCGGCCTCGTAGGTGGCCGAGAACCGCAGGTAGGCGCCGCAGTCATCCCAGGGCACGGTCGAGATCGAAAGCTCGTGGATCAGAAACTGGCTGGCCTCCTGGGCGGTGGCGAAGGTCCGGTCGCCAGCCGCCGTCGGGCTCTTCGTATAGAGGAAGTAGGTGCCGCCGGGCATCTCGCAGTCGAAGCCCACCGCCCGCAGCACGCCCACCAGCTTCTCGAGCCGACGGCGATACTTCTCCCGCACCCGCCGCGGAATCTCGGGGTCGGCGAGCGCCGCGGCGGCCGCCTTTTGGATGGCGATGAACTGCCCCGAGTCGCAGTTGTCCTTGACGTCGGCGAAGGCCCGCACGAGCCGCTCGTGGCCGCAGACCCAGCCCATCCGCCAGCCGATCATGTGG
>CAYRNG010000097.1:0-4054 GCA_964425395.1 uncultured Candidatus Kuenenia sp.
GCTCCTCACCTGGCTGGCCGTGCGGCTCGTGCTCGGGCCCCCGGCGCTCTACCGCGACGAGCGGGCCGGGCAGGGTGGCCGGCCGATCCGGATTGCCAAATTTCGCTCGATGACTCTGGCCACCGGGCCCGACGGCGAGCTCCTGCCCGACGCGGAGCGGCTGGGCAGGTTTGGCCGGTTTCTGAGGCGGACGAGCCTCGACGAGCTGCCGCAGCTCTTGAGCGTGCTCTCGGGCGACATGAGCCTTGTGGGCCCGCGGCCGCTGCCGCTGCGGTATGTCCTCCGCTACACGCCCCGGCAGGCCACCAGGCTTGCGGTGCGGCCGGGGCTCACCGGCTGGGCCCAGATCCACGGCCGCAATTCGGTGGCCTGGCCGGCACGACTGGAGTACGATGCTGAATATGTCGAAAGCATGGGCCGTTGGCATGCCCCGCTGACCGATTTCTGGATCGTGTTGGTGACGATGGTTCAACTAGTCTCTCAGGCGGCCACCGGCCGGGGCGTGTCTGCCCCGGGGTCGGCCACCATGCAGGAATTCAATCCGTGAAGCCCGACGTGAGCGAGGCCGTCGCCCAGGCGATCCGCTCGGTCCTCCGCGATACGGGCCGCGACACGAAGCCCGTCGAACCCACGATGCTGCTCGCCGCCGATCTCGGCCTCGACTCGCTCGATCTCGCCCAAACGATCGTGCTCCTGGAGCGTTCGCTCGGAGTCGATCCGTTCCGTTCGGCCGCCACCTCCCGCACCGTTCGCACGGTCGCCGACTTGGTCTCCATCTACTCTTCCGCCCTCCCCTGACCCCATCATGCCCACCACCACATCCGCCCCGCCGCTTCCCGCCCTGCTCGACGCCCCCGCTGAAGACCGGCTCGCCGCCGCGATCATGGCGATCGCCGCCCAGACGCCGGAGAGCCTGGCGATCGTGGCCGAGGCGGGCAGCCCGGCCCGCCGGCTAATCGACTATGCCACCCTCGCCGCGGCGATCCGCTCCCTGGAAGAGCAGCTCGACCAGCAGCGGCCGGTGGGGATCGTGGCCCGGGCCCGGCGGGTGGAGAGCCTGGCGGTGATCGCCGCCGCCTGCGGCCGGCAGCATGTGCCGGTGGCCTTCCTGGCCGAAGACTCCCGCGACTTGGTGGGCGAGCTCCGCGACTGGCTCGAGCTCGACGACTCGCTCGCCCTGCCAGCCGCCCCGGCCGGCGGCCGCACACGGCTGGAATTCGAGACGGTGCCGCCGGAGGTGACGGTGGCCACGTCGGGCACGAGCGGCCCGCCCAAGCTCGTCGATCATTCCTGGGATTCGCTGCTGGCCGCGGCCCGGCTCTCGGAGCAGTGGCATGGCCTGGGCTGGCTCTTGGTCTACGACGCCACCCGCTGGGCCGGCATCCAGGTGTGGCTCCAGGCCCTGCTCACCGGTGGGCGGCTCGTCGTGCCGGCCAGCCGCGATCCCGACGTCGTCGCCCGGGCGCTAGCCGAGGAGGCCGTCTCGATCCTGCCGGCACGCCCACGCTCCTGCGGCGGCTGCTCGCCTCAGCCGACCCGGCGATCTTGGCCGGGGCGGCGCTCGACCGGATCACGCTCGGCGGCGAGGCGGCCGACGGCCTGCTTTTGGAGCAGGCCATGAAGGTCTTCCCGGCGGTGAAGATCACGCAGGTGTATGCCACGACGGAGCTGGGCGAGGTGTATCGCGTGGCCGACGGGCGGGCCGGCTTTCCGGCCAACTGGATCGGCAAGGCCCTGCCCGGCGGCGGCCGGCTGGCGGTGCGGCGGGACGGCGAGTTGCTCGTGCGGCTTTCCCGCGACACGGCTGAGATCGGCACGGGCGACCTCGTGGAGCGGCGGGGCGACCGCTATGAGTTCACGGGCCGCCGTAGCGACGTGATCGTGGTGGGCGGGGCGAAGGTGTATCCCAAGCGGGTGGAGGAAGTGATCCGCGGGGTGCCCGGCGTGGTGGAAGCCCGCGTGTATGGCGTGCCGAGCGGCGTGACCGGCGAGCTCGTGGCCGCGGAGATCGTGCTCTCGAGCCCCGTGCCGGAGGGCCAATCGCCCGAGAGCCTCCGGGCCGCCGTCCTCGAGACCTGCCGCGCGACCCTCGAGCCCCATTCGGTTCCCCGGATCGTAGACCTGGTCAAGCAGATCGCGACCACCCCCGCCGGCAAAACCCCCCGCCGCAGCCGCTAAACGCAGATCTCCCCCGTGGGGCAGACTTGCAGTCTGCCGAATCCGCCTTGCCACTCCATCAACGGCCAGGTTTCTGAGAAAAACCCCATGAGCACCGTTCATCCCCGTTTCGTCGTCGATGAAAATCAGCAACCCACCGACGTCGTTCTGACCTTAGCCGAGTGGCGTGAAGTGGCCGAAGCGCTCGAGGAACTCGACGCGATCCGGTCGTACGACGAAGCAAAAAAAGGCCCGCAGGAGTCAGTCACGCTCGAGGGTATGAGGGAGATTCTTCGCGGGCCTTCAAAGTCGTGACGTACGAGATCACAGTCCTGCGGACGGTGGTCAAGAATGTCGAAAGACTGCCGAAGGAAGTGCAGGATAGGGTAGTCCAGGCGATCACCGAATTGGCGGAAACGCCACGGCCCGCTGGCTCCAAGAAGCTCAGCGCGCGAGATGCGCTGCGAATTCGAGTCGGTGATTATCGGATCATCTATGAACTGAATGATGCCGCGAAAACCATTCATGTTGTCGTCGTCTCGCACCGAAAGGACGCCTATCGGCCTTGACGCTCATCAACGACTACCCGGGTCTGAGAAGCATGTCGCCAAGATCCTTTGCGGAAGTGCGGATTCCAACATTCGTTTTACCGACTTGGTTGGTCTGCTCGAGCAACTCGGCTTCCAGGGAAGGCCCTGATGACGCCTGATACTCGCTATGAGATCATTCTCTACTGGAGCAAAGACGACTCTGCATTTGTGGCGGAGGTGCCCGAGTCGCCGGGGTGCATGGCTGATGGGGCCACGTATCAGGAGGCACTTGCCAACGCGGAGGCAGTGATTCACGAGTGGCTGAAAACGGCTCGCGACCTCGGGCGGCCTATCGGGCATCCTGCCCGCTAAAATCCGCTCTCCACTCCCCTCGCTCCCATCATCAGCATGCGCACCTTCACTGCTGTCATCGAACGCTGCCCGGATACGGGTCTCTACGTCGGCTATGTCCCTGGCTTGCCGGGCGGGCATTCCCAGGGGGAGACGATCGACGAGTTGAACGCAAATCTGATCGAAGTAATCGAGATGTTGCCGGAAGAGGGCGAGCCCGAGTTTTAAAGTAGCGGCGGGCATCCTGCCCGCCGGCCCCGCTCACGCATGACCCCTCGCACCCCCTTTGAAGACCGCTACCTGGCCGAGGCCCGGCAGATCTGCCTCCAGGAGATCCCCGACGCCCGCTACGAGATCTTCCTGTTCGGCTCCCGGGCCCGCGGCCACTGCGACCATTCGAGCGACGTCGACATCGGCATCGCCGGCCCGGAGCCGCTGCCCGAGGGCGTGTCGCGGCTGATGAACAAACTGCTCGAGTCGGATGTTCCTTGGCGGTGTCAGGTGGTGGATTTTGGGCTCGTGACGGACGAGGCGTTTCGCCGGCACGCCTATGAAGGGCGGGAAGTGTGGCGGGCGGCGAGCTAGGCCGCGAGAACCTGGCCAGAGCCCTGGACGGGCTCGCGGCCGCGATCGCCCTCGACACGAGCCGGTTTCCCGAGTTTGTCTGCGACGTGATCGACAGCGGCCGGATTCAGAAGTTCGAGTATTCCGTGGAGCTGTTCTGGAAGCACCTACGGGGCTGCCTGCTCGCGGAGGGCATGGCCGTCCCGAATAGCCCGCGGGCGGCCATCAAGGCGGCCCTCGAGTGCGGCTTTGTCGCCGAGGCCGAATATCAGCCCGCTCTCGACCTGATCGCCGACCGCAATACCTGCAGCCACGTCTATCGCCAGGCCCTGATCCCGGCCATCCTCGCGCGGCTCCCGGCCCATTGCCGCCTGATGCAAGCGATTACCACCCGCACGTCCCCGTAGCATGGTCCCCGCCCCCGTGGGGCAGACTTTCAGTCTGCCGAATCC
>CAYRNG010000098.1:0-3934 GCA_964425395.1 uncultured Candidatus Kuenenia sp.
CGTCGAGCGTGCGGCCCCAGAGGGTGACGGCGCTGGCGACGTCGGCCAGGCGGCTGCCGCCGCACTCGCTGCAGGGCACCTCGTCCATCACGGCGTCGACCCGGCTCCGCAGGGCGACGACCAGCCGGGCCGCCTCCTCGCAGGCCGCCTCGAGCCCCTTGAACTGAAAGGCAAAGAGCGGCCCGCTGCCGGCCGTGCCCTTCGGCCGGGGCACCTCGATCCATTTTTCCCCGGTGCCCTCGAAGAGCACCCGCTGCTGGAGGCCCGAAAGCTCGAACAGCGGCACGTCGAGCGGCAGCCCGGTGGCCCGGCAGAGGGCCTCGAGCATCGCCCGGGCGAGCGATTTTCCAGCCGGGCCGGTGAGCGTGGGCCAGAGGTCGAGGGCCCCTTCACCGAGCGACAGGCTCGCGTCTCGCACGAGGGCCGCGCGGTCCACGCCCGTCCGGGTGCCGAGGCCGTCGCAGGAGGGGCACCAGCCAAGCGGACTATTAAAGGAGAACTGTCGCGGCTCGAGCGGCTTGAATCCCCGGCCGCAGCCCGGGCAGGCAAGCCTGCGGCTATGCACCTCGACCGGCCAGTCGGGCTCCTCGGCGCCGGCCACCGCCCGAGCCACGAGCATCGTGCCCCCTCCGGCGTCGAAGGCCGCTTCCACGCTCTGGGCCAGCCGGCTGCGGGCGGCCGGGGAGGCCGTGACCCGGTCGATCACGATCTCGAGCCGGCTCTTCCGCTTGCGATCGACCGCCGGCTTCTCGTCGAGCCGGTGGGTGCGGCCGTCGATCCGGATCCGGACGTGCCCCGCCGCCTGGAGTTGGGCGAAGAGGGCCTCGGGCGATTGGCCGACGCGAAGCTCGACCGGCGCGAGCAACAGGAGCCGCGTCTCGGGGGGATGGGCGAGCAGCCGCTCCACCGCCTGATCCACGCTCTGCCTCCCCACCGGCGTGCTACAGTCAGGGCAGTGCATCACGCCCAGCCGGGCGGCCAACACCCGGAAGAAGTCGTACATCTCCGTGAGCGTGCCGACGGTGGAGCGGGGCGTGCCGCCGCCGCCCCGCTGTTCGATCGCCACCGCCGGGGCGAGTCCTTCGATCCGCTCGAACACGGGCTTGGGCACCTGGCCCACGAACTGCCGGGCGTAAGGGGAGAGGCTCTCGACATACCGCCGCTGCCCCTCGGCGTAGAGCGTGTCGAAGGCGAGCGACGTCTTGCCGCTGCCGCTGGGGCCGCAGCAGACGGTCATCGCCCCCCGCGGCACGTCAGCATCGACCTGCTTGAGATTGTGGAGGGCCGCGCCGCGGATCGTGATTGCCGCCGGCCCCGGATCGCGGGAGCTGGCGCCGGCCGCGTCGAGCATGGCCGCCTCGGCCGCGGCCGGATCAACCGGCTTGCGGCGGACTGCCGCGCGGCGGCGGCGGCGGGGAGCGGCAGCATCCCGGGCCGCCGCCAGCACCGGCCCCAAGGCCCGGCCGGTGTGCGAGCCCTTCACCCGGGCCACCTGCTCGGGCGTGCCCGCCGCCACGATCCGCCCGCCGCCTGAGCCCCCTTCGGGTCCCAGGTCGATTACCCAGTCGGCCCGCTTGACGACGTCGAGGTTGTGCTCGACCACGAGCACGGTGTTGCCCGCCTCGACGAGCCGCTCAAGCACCGTGAGCAGCTGCCGGACGTCGGCCATGTGGAGGCCGGTCGTCGGCTCGTCGAGGATGTAGAGCGTCTGGCCGGTGGACCGCTTGGCAAGCTCGCGGGAGAGCTTGACCCGCTGGGCCTCGCCGCCGGAGAGCGTGGGGGAGGGCTGGCCCAAGTGGAGATAGTCGAGGCCGACGTCGTGGAGCGTCTGCAGCTTGCGGGCGATGTCAGGAGCGTCGGCAAACAGCTCGAGCGCCTCTCCCACCTCCATGTTCAAAAGCTCGGCGACGTTCTTCCCCTTCCAGCGGACTTCGAGCGTGTCCTGGGCGAACCGCGTGCCGCTGCAGACTTCGCAGGTCACCCACACGTCGGCCAGAAAATCCATGTCGAGCCGGACCGAGCCGTTGCCCTCGCAGGCCTCGCACCGGCCGCCGGCGACGTTGAAGCTGAACCGGCCTGCCTTCCAGCCCCGCTTCTTGGCCTCCGGCAGCATCGTGAAGAGATTCCGGATGTCGTCCCAGACCTTGACGTAGGTGGCCGGGTTGCTCCGCGGCGTGCGGCCGATCGGCGACTGGTCGATCACGATCACCTTGTCGAGGGCCTCGGCCCCCTCGAGGGCGGCGAACTCGCCGGGCGCCGCCGCCTCGCTGCCGAGCAACTGCCGCAGGGCCGGCTCGAGCACGTCGCCCACGAGCGAGCTCTTGCCGCTGCCCGAGACGCCGGTCACGCAGACCAAGAGCCCGAGCGGGATCTCGACGTCCACGCCCGCGAGGTTGTTGTGCGTGACCCCGCGGAGGGCGAGCCGGGCGGCCGACCGGGGCCGCCGCCGGTCCGGCACCGCGATCGAGTCGCGGCCCGACAGGAAGGCGCCGGTGATGCTCTCCGGGGCCTTGGCCACGGCGTCAGGCGGGCCGACAGCCACCACCTCGCCCCCCCGCTTGCCCGGGCCGGGGCCGAAGTCCACCACCCAGTCGGCGGCCCGGATCGTCTCCTCGTCGTGCTCGACCACGACCACCGTGTTGCCCTTGTCGCGAAGGGCTTCGAGCGCCCCCAGGAGCTTGGTGTTGTCCCGCGGGTGGAGACCGATCGAGGGCTCGTCGAGCACGTAGAGCACGCCCGAGAGGCCCGAGCCGATCTGGGCGGCCAGCCGGATCCGCTGGCTCTCGCCGCCGGAGAGCGTGGGGGCCTTGCGGTCGAGGGCCAGGTAACCCAAGCCCACCTCGTCGAGGAAGGCCAGCCGGCTGCGGATCTCCTTCAAGAGTTCAGCCGCGATCTGCCCCTGGGTCGGGTCGAGGACGAGCGCCGAGAGAAACTCTCGCGCGGCGGCGATCGGCAGGGCACAGAGGGCATCGAGCGAGAGCTCACTCGGCCGACGATCCCCCGCCAGTTCCGCCTTCGGCTTCCGGCTGTCGGCCTTGGCCTCCGGCTTTCGCCCCCGGCCGGCCTTCGGCTTGCCAGAGCCCGCGGCGGCCAACCAGCCCCCGGCCGCCGTCGTGATCCGCACGGCCCGGGCCTGCGGGGCGAGCCGCGCCCCCTGGCAGTCGTGGCAGGGGGGCACGCTCATCAGCTTCTCGAGCATCCGCCGGATGATCCCGCTCTTGGCATTCCGCCAGCGGTTGGCCAGCAGGGCCCGAATGCCCTCGAACTTCGTGTTGGCCCCCCGCTCGGCCCGGCCCCGCTTCCAGGAGAGCTTGATCGTCTCGATCCCAGTGCCGTCGAGCCAGATCTTCTTCTGGGCCGCGGTGAGCTCCCGCCAAGGCGTGTCGAGGAGCGTGCCGGGGGGGAGCTTCTTCTTGGTCTCGGCATGGGCCGCCACGCCGTTGAACAGCCGCCGCATCCAGCGGGGCATATCGCGGTAGCTGCCGAGCACGCCGAGGGCACCCTTGCGAAGCGACTTCTCGGGATTGGTGACGAGTTTGACCGGATCGATGCCGTAGATGTCGCCCAGTCCGTCGCAGGTCGGGCAGGCCCCCTGGGGACTATTGAAGCTGAACAGTTGCGGCTCGGGCGTCTCGTAGCTCACGCCGCAGGCCGCGCAGGCATAGCGACTGGAAAGCACGAGATCCGAAAAAGGGGACGCAGCTCTTTTCCCCGCCGTGGCGGGAAAAAGAGCTGCGTCCCCTTTTTCCTCCGCCACGATCACCTGGCCGCCGCCCGTCTTGAGGGCCAGCTCCACCGCCTCGGCCAGCCGGCTGCGGGTCCCCTCGCGGGGCAGGAGCCGGTCCACGACCACCTCGATCGAGTGCTTGAGGAGCTTCTCGAGCTGCGGCGGTTCCTCGACCCGGCAGACGGTGCCGTCCACCCGGGCCCGGGT
>CAYRNG010000099.1:0-9205 GCA_964425395.1 uncultured Candidatus Kuenenia sp.
CCATCCCGCCGGCCAGTTGACGCTGCCCAGCCAGTGCCACCGTTTTCGGTCAGCGACTTCGCGCTGTCCGCGGGTTGAAAACCCGCGGCTACGTTCCGCCAGACCGGCCGCCCCGTAGCTGCGGGATTATTATCCCGCCGGCCAGTTGACGCTGCCCCTCCCGCGACCCTGATCGGGAGGCTCAGGCCTGCTTGCAGATGCACTGCTGGTGGCCGAGGCCGTCGATCGCCGCCTCGACGACGTCGCCGGCGGCCAGGAAGCGGGGGGGCTGCATCGCCATCCCCACGCCCGGCGGCGTGCCCGTGATCACCACGTCGCCGGCCTCGAGTGTGAGGAACTGCGAGAGGTAGTGGACGATGTGCCAGACGTCGAAGATCATCGTCGCCGTGTTGCCCGTCTGCCGCCGCTGGCCGTTGACCTGGAGCGTCATGCCCAGGGCCTGCGGGTCGGCGACCTCGTCGGCCGTCACCAGCCAGGGGCCCAGGGGGAGGAAGTTGTCGCTCGACTTGCCCTTGCTCCACTGGCCCCCCCGCTCGATCTGGAAGGCCCGTTCGGAGACGTCGTTGGCGATCACGAAGCCGGCGATGTGGTCGCGGGCCGCCTCCCGGGACGTGAGATAGCGGGCGGTGCGGCCGATCACGAGGCCGAGTTCCACCTCCCAGTCGGTCTTGAGGCTGCCCCGCGGGATCAGGATCGGATCGGTGGGTCCGCAGACGGCGCCGGTGGCCTTCATGAACAGGATCGGCTCGGTCGGGATCGGCTTGCCCGTCTCCTTGGCATGGTCGGAAAAGTTGAGGCCGATCGCGAACACGTTTCTCGGCCGGGCCACGGGGGCCCCCAGCCGGACGTTGGCCGGAGCGTCGGGCAGGGCGTCGGGCTGGGCCGCCAGCGACCGCACCACCTCCAGGCCGCCGCCGTTGAAAAAGTCGTGGTCGTAGTCGCGGACGTGGGCCGAGAGATCCTTGAGGCGGCCGAGAGGGGTGACGAGACCGGGCTTCTCCTGGCCAGGGGCGCCGAAGCGGACGAGTTTCATGAGGCTGTCTCCGGGGGGAAGCGGGGGTGGGAAGCGGTGCTCAGAGCCAGCCCGTGGCGGAGAGGATCTCGACGACGAGGATGATCCCCACGCCCACGAGCGATTCGCCGGCGATCAGGCCGCTGGCCACGGGCACCGTGAAGTCGGCCGCCTTGGGATTGGCCCGGGCCACCCCCCAGGCGAGCAGGGCGCCGAAGAACATCGCGATCGAGTTGAAGGCCGGGATCACGCCGGCGATCCCGAGACCCGTGGTCGAGGGGAGCCACTTGCGGACGGGCGGGGGCGAGTAGGCCTCCAGGAGCGTGAGCACGACGCCCAGCACCGCCCCCACCAGGATCGCCTGGAAGGCGCCGGGCGGCAGGGCCTGGACGCCGTCGGCGAGCAGTTCGGCCACGCCGGCCCAGACCTTGGCGGCCGGGGCGGGCAGCGCCTCCGAGCCGAGCCGCTCCGGATTCCGCTGGACCACGAACTGGTAGGCCGGCACCGAGATCAGCGTGCCGGCAATCACGCCGCAGAGTTGCGAGATCGTCTGCTTGCGGGCATTGCCGCCGAGCAGGTAGCCACTCTTGAGATCGGTGAGCAGGTCGGCGGCGTGGGAGGCGGCCCCGGCCGTGACCGAGGCGGTCATCAGGTTCGTCGTGATGTTCGACGGGGCCACCACGCCGTAGATCAGCTGGGTGATCTTGCCCATCGCGCCGATCGGGGTCACGTCGGTCTCGCCGGTGGCCCGGGCGGCCACGATCGAGAGCAAAAACGTGACCAGGACCGCCAGGATGCCCATCCACCAGCTGATCCCGAACAGCCAGTGGCCGAGCACCACGCAGGCCGCCCCGGCCAGGAGCGTGCCCGTCACGAACCAGCTGGCCGGCACCTCGACCCGGGCCAGCGGGTCGTCGTCGGAAGCCAGGCCGGCCCCGCCGGCCAGCCGCGACAGCCCCCCGAAGGCCCGCAGCACCGTCCGCCACTTGAGGCCGAAGGAGAGCAGGCCGGAGGTGACCATCATCGCCGTGGCCGGCCAGAGCACCCAGGAGACGATGCCCCGGTAGCCGGGCTCGACGATCTCCCGGGCGACGAGGATCGGCCCGATGATCCCGTAGCAGATCACCGCCCCGACGAGCATCGAGGTTGCCACCCGCAGCCCCATGATCGCCCCGGCGGCCACCATGATCAGCGAGCCCTCGATCCCGATCGTGAACCGGGCCAAAAGATCGCGGCCGGCCGCCGTGGGCAGGAAGGGAAACTGCCCGGGGAACGCGACCGGGGCGAGAGCCTGGAAGCTGGGAAACAGGTCCCGCCAGACCGCCAGGCCCCCGCCAGCGGCGGCCGCCACGAACAGCGACCGGGCCTTGGCCACCGCCGCCCCCCCGGCGGTGTGCAGGCTGCGGAGCGTCTCGGCGGTGGCGATGCCGGAGGGGAAGGGGAGCCGGTCGATGTTGACCAGCTGCCGCTTGAGCGGGATCGCCATGAACACGCCCAGCAGCGAGACGGCCCCCAGCCAGAGGCCGAGCTCCAGCGACGTCAGCAGCCGGCCGGTCGTCAGATAGAGGGCCGGCATCGCCGAGACCAGGCCGGCGCTCGACATGTAGCCGGCGGCGCTGGCGGCACTGCTCATCGTGTAGTTTTCGAGGATCGTGAAGTGGCGACTCCGCCAGGCTGGCACGATCCGCTCGAGCGCCGAGAAGACGGCGTAGGCGATGATGCAGGAGGTGACGGTGACGCCCAGCCCCCAGCCGGTCTTGAGGCCGACATAGAGGTTCGAGATCGACATCACCCCGCCGATCAGCATCCCGAAGATCACGGCCCGCGGCGTGAGCTGGACGGCATCATCACCGGCGTAGACGTGCTCGAGCCACCACCGCGCCGCGGCCTGGTCGTCGGCGAAGACTGGTTCGGCGGGCGGGGCCGGGGCGGTCATGGGATGGGGTTCTCGGGTCGCTCGTCGTGGCGGTCAGCCGCCGCCCCGCCAATGATCCCAGAACACCTGCAGCCAGGGGAGGGTCCAGGGATTCCAGGTGGGGTAGCTGGCCGTCATCACACTCACGGCCAAAAGCGCGGCGGCCAGGAGGCGACCGGCCCGGCTGGCGGCCAGAGCCTCGGCGGTCGGGAGCATGGCGTAGAGCCAGAGGGGCGATAGCCAGACCGCCCACCGGAAGCCGGTTGCGGTGCCGCCGTAGTTGCGGTCTTCGAGCGGCCGGGTCACGTAGAAGGCGAGGCAGGCGACCGTGACGGCCAGGATCGCCGCGGCGATGGCCCGGCTGCCGGCCGGCTCGGCCGCGGGACGGGCCAGAAGCATCGCCAAGCCGGCCAGGCTCAAGAGCCAGACGGGCGTGAGCGAGAAGATGCCGTGATGGCCGACGAGCACGTGGAAGGCATACGTGGCCCGCGAAGGCTCGCCCCGGTCGATCTCGCTTTTGGGCGTGGTCGGCCGCCAGTAGCTGTCGAGCACGCGGCTGCCGCGCCGAAACTGGTAGTCGTACCAGCCTCCCTCGACGTGCCGCTGGGCGTAGGCCGGGGCGAGCGTGCCGTGGGCCGCGTAGTTGGTGCCCAGGGCTGCGGCGGCGACCACCGCCAGGGCCGGGGCGGCGGCCAGGAGCGTGGCCCGCGGATCCTTCCATGCCAGGAGGGCGACCACGCAGCCGCACCAGGCCAGAGCGGGCAGGTCGCAGGCGGCGGCGAAGGCCGCGGCCGCCCCGGCGACGACGAACCAGCGCCGCCGCCGGTCGCCGTCGATCACGATCCGGAGCGTGGCGTCGAGCGCGAGCATGGTGGCGAAGGCGGCCGGCCAATGGTTGGTGAACACCACCGCGTAGGCGGTCACGAGTGTGCCCAGGGCCCCGGCCGCCACGACGAACACCCGGCCGAAGTCGCCCCGGCCGTACCGCTCGACGATTCCCGCCAGCACGAGCAGGTAGCCAAGGAAGGGAAGCACGTTCCAGGTGAAGAGCAGTATCCGGCCCAGCTCATGGGGGTGGCTGCCGAGCGTCTTGCCGGTGAGCCGGTGGAGGAGCCAGTATTCGCCGGCCATCAGCGTGGGCAAGAGCGGCGGCTTGCTCGAATAGAGCCGCCCCTCGTCGGGCCCAGGGGCCGGGTTGCCGCGGCCGTCGTGCTTGACCATGTCGATCGTGTCCCAGTTAGGCTGGGAGACGATCTCGTCGATCGCGTAGGTGCCGTGCTCGACGAGGGCCCGCACGGTGCACCACCGGCTCCGGTCGTTGCCGCTGAGGAAGGGCCGCTGGAGGTCGCGGAGCTTGGGCTCGCCGCCGGGTGGCTGCCTCTTGCGGGCCTCGTCGTTGAGGTGCTTCTCGAGCCGCACCGTATCGACCGAGTTGACCGCCGCCAGGCGGCCGGTGACGCCCCCGGCGGCGATCGCCGCGAGCAGGAGATAGAAGCCCCGGCGAAGCGACGCTCGGGGGTCGGGGCTGGCGGCGGGAGAAGTCGGCATGCGGGGGGCCGGACTGCACTGGGGGTGCGAGGCAAGCCGTGGTTATAGTTGGAGGGCTTTCGCCGGGCCAACCCGGCCCCGCCTCCCGCCGCCGGCCCCGCCATGATCTCGTTCGTCATCCCGTTCATGGACGAGGCGCCGACGCTCGGCGAACTCTGCGCGCGGATCGCCGCGGCGGTACGGCCCCTGGGCGAGCCCTTCGAGGTGATCCTCGTGGACGACGGCTCCAGCGATTCAGGCGCGGACCGGGCGGCCGAGCTGGCTGCCGCCGCCCCCGGCGAGGTCAAGCTCGTCGAATTGCGGGGCAACTTCGGCAAGAGCGCGGCCCTGGCGGCCGGGTTCGAGCATGCCAGTGGCGACGTCGTGTTCACGCTCGATGCCGACCTCCAGGACGATCCCAAGGAGATTCCCCGGTTTCTCGAGGCGGTCGCCGGCGGGCTCGACGTGGTGAGCGGCTACAAGCAGACCCGCCACGACCCCTGGCACAAGGTGATCCCCTCGCGGATCTTCAACTGGCTGGTCCGGCGGATGACCGGCGTGCCGCTCCACGACATCAACTGCGGTTTCAAGTGCTACCGGGCGGAGGTGCTCCGCGACGTGCGGGTGTATGGCGAGCTGCACCGCTTCATCCCCGCCCTGGCCGCCTGGAACCGGTATCGCGTGGGCGAGATCCCGGTCGAGCACCATCCCCGGCGGCACGGGGTCTCGAAGTATGGCGTGCGGCGGTTCTTCCGTGGTCTGATGGACCTGCTGACGGTCACATTCCTCCTCAAATACGACCGCAAGCCGCTCCACTTTTTCGGCTGGCTGGGGGGGCTTTTTTTTCTGGCGGGGCTGGCGATCTGCGGCTACTTGTCGGCCGTCTGGCTCGGAGGGCAGAGCATCGGAGGCCGGCCGCTGCTCACGCTCGCGGTGCTGCTGCTCGTGATCGGTGTCCAGATCCTCGCCACCGGGCTGCTCGCCGAGCTGATCGTGCACGTTCAGGGTGACTCGCGGCCCTACCGGATCCGCCGCACGGTGGGCTTCGACGACCGCGGCCCGGCGGCGGGCTAGCGGCCCGCGGGGTCAGGGAGCGGCCCGCATGAGTCGCTTGAGGTCCTTGATGAGAACGAACAGGTGCAGCGGATCGGATGGTGACGGGACAAAGTCAAAACGTTCGTAGAATCCCCGGGCCGAGTCGTCTTTGGCGTGCACGACGAGGGCTCGCAGTCCGGCGATCTCCGCCGCGGACAGCGTCCGCAGGACGGCATCCTTGAGCATGCCGCTGCCGATTCCTCGCCGCTGCCAATCAGCGTCAACGGCCAGCCGTGCCAGCACCATGATCGGCACGGGGTATCGCGGCAGTCCCTTGGCAACTCGCGGCGGAGCCTTGTCGCGGGAAACCTCACCGAAGACCAGCGTGTAATAGCCCGCCACTCGAGCCTCGGACAACGCCACATAGGTCCGGGAGGCGTTGGCTTGCTGGGCCAGCAGCGCGTGCTTCACCAGAAACCGGTCGAGCGACTCGTGGCCGGATGCGAAACGATCGACGTCATGCGACCGGGAGAGTTTCTCGATTCGCAGTCCGGCAGTCATTTTGACTCGGCGTCGAATGGCCCTCGTGAACGAAGCAGTTTTTCGAGCCGGGCGAGCGGACGAGGACGGCTCTCCAAGGCGGCCATGAACCTTCGCCACCCCGCGTCGTCGAGCCCGAACCGCTGCCGGTCTGGCAGCGTCTCTGCCGCCCGCTGCAGGGCGCTCTCCAGGACGAACTCGCTCAGGCTCCGCGACTGCGATGCCGCTGCCGCCTGCAGCGTCCGCTTGGCCTCGGAACTGATTCTCAGGTCGAGCTTTTCGGAACGCGTGGTCGATGGAGGCATCGCAGGTCCTCGGGTGGTAAACCTCGGCGATGAACCTAGAGGGTTCGCCAGACATTGTCAAGACACGCACGTTCGGCTGCCGCATCCCGGGGCTGCAGGTTCGTTCCTCAGCTGACGAAGCGGGCTAGCGGCCCGCGGGGTCAGGGGGCCGCGGGGAGGAGCCGCACCTGGCGGATGTCGCAGGCGGCGGCCTTGGCGATCCGCTCGGGCTGGATCCGGAGCCGATGGTCGCCGGCGGCCAGCGTCACCCGGCCGATCACCCGCGGGCGGAACTGCTGGAAGCCGCCGGTGTCTTCGACGGTGAAGGCGAGCGTCGATTCCGCGGGGCCGGCATTGAAGACGACACTCATCGGGCTGCCGCCCTGGCCCTTGCCGCAGCCCTGGAGCACCTCGACGTCGAACTCGCCGGGCTCGGTCACCACGAAGCTCCAGGCGGCGGCGTCGGCGGGCTTGGTCCAGAAACCGAGCGTCTGCTTGGCCTCGGCCGTCTCGTAGCGGAGCGTGGTGCCGAGCACCAGCGCGTCGCGGCCGTGGAGCGTGACCGTGCTGTCGGCCGCCTGCGTGGGCCGGGCAGAGGGCGTCTCGAGGCCGGCCGTGTTCACGGCCCAGACGCGGTAGGCGGCAGGCTCGGCGGCCTCTTCGGCAGAGAGCACGTGCTGCATCTCGGCCAGCGGCTGGGGGGGCGTGTCGCTGTAGAGCAGCCCCTGGAAGAGCGGCCGGCCGAAGGGATTTCGCGGCTTCTCCGGCAGCGTCGCGATCCGCTCGCCGTTCCACTCGATCACGAACCCGGCCAGGCCGCTTTCGAGGTCGGCCTCGGCCTCCCAGGTGAGCGTGCGGCCGGCCAAGCGGAGGGCCGTGGGGGCCGGGGGCGGCGTCGGGTCGGCGACGGCCGTGTCCTTGACGTACTGCATCCAGGCGGCGGCGATCCGTTCGTTCGGCAGCCAGCCGAGGGCGAGCGGGTCGCCGGCAAAGCCCTGGGCGGCCACCGCTTCGCCGCCGGTGATCGGGGCGAACCAGGCCTCGTCCGCGGGCATCGCCGTAAGCGGCTCGGCGGGCTTGGCCGGCAGCCGGGCGGTCAGGCAGGCATCGAGCCAGGGGATCGCGAGGTAGCGGGCGTTGCCGCACTCGTGGCTCGAGAGCGGGTCGATCGCGATGCCGACGAGGCCGCCGCGGGACCGCACGGCCTCGAAGAAGGCCTGGTTGGCCGGCCAGACGCCCGCAAACTTGTTGTCGCTGGCCGTGACGCCCTCCTTCGTGCCCGGGTTGCCCATCAGCGGCACGGCCAGCGCTGCGTCGGGCAGCAGGTGCGGCTTGATGCCGGCCCGATTCGGATCGGCCTCGAGCAGCGGCACGCCCGAGCGGAGCCAGGCCGCCACCACCCGCTCCGGCTCGAGCATCACCATCCCGCCTGCCCAGTGGCCGCCGCCGCTGTGGCCCCAGAGGGCCCAGGGAACGGTCGCCAGCTCCGGGTGACCGCTCGCCTTGCCCAACTCGGCGAGCGCCCGCTCGAAGGCCGCCGCCGAGCCGTGGCGGGGATCGCACCACATCTGGCAGTCGGCCCCCTCGGGCTGCTCGTAGGCCGGGGACACGAGCGCACAGTCGTGCCTGCGAGCCAGGGCCTGCCAGTGGAGGTCCCAGGCTCCCGTGAGCCCGGAGGTGCACGACCCCTCGCCGCAGCCGTGCTGATGCACGATCACGCCGCGGAGCGTCTTCACGCCGGGAGGAATCCAAGCGGTGAAGGTGACGGGAAAGATCAGGCCACCCGGCTCCTGCGCTGCTTCGTATCGCACCCGCCACAAGGGCGGCGCGACCTCCGGCCGCACGTCGTAGGGGGGAGTTTGGCCGTCGGCTCCCGCAGTGAGGCCGGCCAGCAAAATCCCGATGGCCAGGAGCACCTCGGCCGGCTTGATACGACGCGCATTGATCATGAGCGGTTCTCGCAGCGGAGGAAACAAAAAAGGTCACGGTCTGGAAAGTGGTCGGCAGCCCAGGGAAGCCATGATATCGGCCGTGGCGGCCTGGGCCTCGGCCACCCAGTTCACGATTCGTGCGGGCTCGGGCGAGTATTCCAGCTCGATGCTCACGACGCCGTCGTAGCCTGTGTCGCGGATCGCGGCCAGGTAGTCGGCGATCGGCGTCACGCCCCGGCCCGGGGGCAGGTCGCCGTGCACCTTGCCGTCGCAGTCGCTGACGTGCACGTGCTCGATCCGGCCCTTGAGCCGGGCGATCTCGGCCGGCGGGGTGCCGACCAAGTGGAGGTGGGAGATGTCGCAGTTGGCCCGCACCGTCTCGGGCTGGCCGACCTGGTCGAGGAAGGCGAGCATCGTGTCGATCGAGTTCACGAGCGAGAGCTTGAAGGGCTCGAGCTCGATCGCGATCGCCAGGCCCCGCTCGGCCGCCTGGCGGCCCAGGTCGCGGACCGCCTCCACGCCGAGGGCCCACTGTTCGGCCGGCGGAATCACCTCCCGCTGCCAGACATATTCGCCCAGCACGAGCAGGAGATTCGAGCAGCCCAGCTCGGCGGCCAGGTCGAGGAAGGCCCGGCAGCGGTCGAGGTGGAACCGGCGGACGGAGGGGTTGAAATCGATGAGCCCGAGCGCCACGCAGCAGAGGCTCACGATCGGGAGGTCGAGTTCGCGGCAGGTCTCCCGGATCAGCCGCCGCTCGGCGGCGTCGATGTCGAGCGGGTCGGTGAAAATATCGACCGTGTCGAAGCCGAGCCGCTTCGTGGCCTCGAGGCCGAAGCGGGTGCCCTGGCCGGCCTGGGCGAAGGCCGAGTTGATGAGGCCGAGTTTCATGCGGTGATCTCCGAGAGGCAGACGGCCCGGTGCTCGCGGGCGGAACGGTAGGCGGCCTCGACGACGGCGAGGG
>CAYRNG010000100.1:0-1902 GCA_964425395.1 uncultured Candidatus Kuenenia sp.
CGGCGCTGGCTTTTGCATATCGAGCCGGGTGCTCGTGCGGCCGTCCGCCGTCTCCACCATCACCGGCACGGCCGTGCCGCGGTTCTCGTGCGGCTGCCACGAGACGAGCACGTCGTAGGCGCCCGCGGCCGGGGCCCGCAGCTCGTAGGTCGCCGTCGCCCCGCTGTCGGGTCCGGCGTAGTGATAGCCGTAGCCGACGTAGCCCCGCAGTCCGTGCCCCTCCTCCCAGCGGCCCTCCCGCTTCGCCTCTCGGTCGTCGCGGACCACCGCTCCCTTCTCCCGGGCGAGTTTGGCCGGATCGACGCCGGTGGGCGGCCCGTGCGACCCGGCCAGGGGCAGGGCGTCGGCCGGGATCTCAATTTCGTCGGCGAGGGTCGCCCGACGGGCCTTGCCGGGTAGCTTCAGGAGCTCGTCCATCTCGGCCCAGTGGTTCTCATAGACGCCCCGGGGCGTCGTGCCATGCCTGACGGCCACGCTGGCGGCCTTGCCCACTACCTCCCCCATCATCCCACAGGTCTTCATCACGCGGACGGTGCCGAGGGCCTCGTGGGTGACCGAGATACAGCGGCCGGCCATGAACAGGTTGTCGACGTCCTTGGAGTAGAAGCAGCGGTAGGGCACGGGATAGCCATACGCCCGGTCCACCCGGCGATCGTGGACGGCGATCGAGATGAAGGGGTTGTCGGGAAACTTCTTGGCGAACTCCTCCTTGGGGTAATGGAGGTCGATCGACCAGGTCGAGGGGACGCAGCCGTCGGGAAACTCCCGCTTCTCCACGATGTCGTCCTGGGTGAGCACGACGTCGCCCAAAATCCGCCGGCTCTCGCGGGGGCCGCCGATGAAGGCCACCCAGGTGAGCACGGCATTGGGATGCTTCTCGGCACCGTCGCCGTTCTTCATGGCATTGAAGGCTCCGTAGACCGCCCGCAGGTTCCAGTCGCGGATCCCCTCGGCATCGGCCAGCGGATCCTTGTCGAAGCCGCTCTCCCAGAACCACTGGCCATGAAAATCCCGCGGGTAGGGGAAGTCGTCCATGTTCAGGGGCAGGGCCCAGGGTGTCTCGGGGTAGGCCTCGGCCGCGTCGCGGTTGGCCCAGGCCCACATGTTGCTCATCCCCATCCGGCCCTTCTCCTCCATCACGGTCTCCGCCCCGGCCAAGTGGCCGATCGTGGCGTGGCCGGTGGCGTCGCAGAAGAAGGTGCCGGTGAACTCGTATTCCCGGCTGGTGCGGGTGTCGAGGGCCGAGACGCTCAGGATCCGGTTCCCCTCGCGGGCCACGGCGAAGGCGTGGGTGTTCAAGAACAAGTCGATGTTGGGCTCGGCTCGGACGACCTGCTCCTTCTTCTCGTCCTCGAACTCCTCGTACGTGCCCGGGCTCTTCTTCGCCTTGTCGGCGAACTCCTCGACGATCTCGCCGATCCGCGGATACCTGCCACGGCGGATCAGGCCCATCGCCCAGACCCGCACCTCGCTCGAACCGTTGCCGCCGAGGACGGGCCGGTCCTGAACGAGCGCCACCTTGAGGCCCTGGCGGGCGGCCGACAGCGCCGCCCCCATCCCGGAATAGCCGCCGCCGATCACGACCAGGTCGTAGGGCCCCTTCACCTCGGGCTCCTTGGGCAGGCCCAGCGCCGCCCGCCGCCAGGCGGGGAGGATCGCGGAGTCGTTGGGCGGTGGCGTGGCCTCGGTGGTGAAGGCGACGCAGTCGCAGCGACCATCGAAGCCCGTGAGATCATGAAGCGCGATCTTCACCTCGCCGGCAGGGAGCGTCACCGTGCCGCCCGGCTGCCAGCCCCACTCGGCCCCCTCGGTGCCGAAGGTCGCCTCCAGTGGCTTGCCGTCCACGAACACCTGAAACCTGCCCGGTGTGCCCGGCGCCTGCCAGCGGGCCACCCAGTCCTT
>CAYRNG010000101.1:0-1897 GCA_964425395.1 uncultured Candidatus Kuenenia sp.
TCTTTTCCGGCTGTTTCCCGACTTCGAAACCTTTTTGAAGACCCCGACCCAAGAAGCCCCGGGTGAAAACCCGGGGATGGTTTGACGTGGCCGCCCGCATTGATCCCCCGGTTATCACCGGGGGCTTTTTTGGGGGAGCAACGGGCCTCCAAAAACTGCAAAAGTCGAACTCAATGTCCAGGTGGGGCGAAGGGGACAGTCCCCTGCGGGTACAGTCCCCGGGGCGACGTCATTCTTGGATACGATCCCCGGGGAGAAGGTTCCCACGCCCTCGAGAGCGGGGCAAATGCTCCCCTGACAACGCAAAAACACGAGGTCTCCGGGCGGCGGCGAGCGTGGCGGCGGTCTGTTCAACCGGATACATTGCTGTCACGACACCTGGCGGCACCCTCACCCCCCTGCAGCCCCGAGAAAACCCCGATGCACCTCCCGACCAGCCTGGTGGCCGCCGCGGCCTGGCTCGTTGCCTGTTCCGGATTGCTCCTGGCCGCCGAGCCCGAGCTCAACGTGCCCCCGGATGGCTACCGGGCCCTGTTCAACGGCCAAGACCTCTCCGGCTGGCGGGGCATGGGCACCGACAATCCCTACCAGCTCGCCGCCAAGAGCGCGGAGGAGCGGGCCGCCTTCTTCGCTGCCAACCAGCCCGGGCTCGAGCAGCACTGGAGCGTGGTCGATGGCATCCTCGTCAACGACGGCCAGGGGCCCTACGCCACCACGATCGACGACTTCGGCGACGTCGAGCTGTGGGTCGATTACAAGACGGTCCCCAAGGCCGACAGCGGGATCTACCTCCGGGCCACGCCGCAGGTGCAGATCTGGGACTCGACCGAGACCACCAAGTTCAAGATCGGGGCCGACAAGGGCTCAGGCGGCCTCTGGAACAACTCCGCCGGCGCCCCCGGCAAGGATCCGCTCGTCCTGGCCGACCGGCCGTTCGGCGAGTGGAACCGGTTCCGAATCGTGCAGGCCGGAGCCCGCACGAGCGTCTGGCTCAACGACTGGCAGGTGGTCGATCACGCGCTGATGGAGAACTACTGGGACCGCAACAAGCCGCTCCTTCGCCGCGGGCCGATCCAGCTCCAGACCCACGGCGGTGAGATCGCCTGGCGGAACGTGTTCGTCCGCGAGCTCGACGGCGAGGAGGCCAACGCCTGGCTGCGGGAGCGGTCGGGCGAGGGCTTCGAGCCGATCTTCAACGGCACCGACTTCGCCGGCTGGGCCGGCCCGCTCGACAACTACGAGATCGTGGACGGCGCCATCCGCTGCAAGCCGGGCAAGGGGGGCACGATCCACACCGAGAAGGAATACGGGAACTTCAAGGTCCGGTTCGAGTTCCGCCTCCCCCCCGGCGGCAACAACGGCCTGGCGATCCGCTATCCCGGATCGGGCGACGCCGCCTACGTGGGGATGTGCGAAGTGCAGGTGCTCGACTCCGAGCACCCGAAGTACGCCACGCTCGACCCCCGGCAGTATCACGGCTCGGCCTACGGCATCGCGGCGGCCGAGCGGGGTTACCTGCGGCCGACCGGCGAGTGGAACTATCAAGAGGTGACCGTGAACGGCAGCCGGATCACGGTCGAGCTCAACGGCTCGGTGATCCTCGACGCCGACCTGGCCGAGGTGAAGGACTTCATGGGGGGCAAGCCGCATCCCGGGATGAACCGCACCACCGGCCACTTCGGCTTCGCCGGCCACAGCGACCCGGTCGAGTTCCGCAACATCGCGATCAAGCCGCTGTAGGCCCGGGGCTGGCGCTCAAAAGAACCGCGTCGCAAACGCGACGCCGACTGGCCGGCGGGATACACAGGCTTTGCCTGCCCGCAGGGTCATCCCGCCGGCCAGTCGGCGTCGCGTTTGCGACGCGGTTCTTTTGAGCGCCAGCCCCGGGCCTACAGCG
>CAYRNG010000102.1:0-2300 GCA_964425395.1 uncultured Candidatus Kuenenia sp.
AGGCCTGCCGGGGCGTGTTGGAGAGGTGCTCCTCGGCCCGGATCACGTGCGTGATCGCCAGGTCGTGGTCGTCCACCACGCTCGCCAGGTGGTAGAGGCAGGAGCCGTTGGCCCGCTGGATCACGTGGTCCTGCTCCCGCTCCCAGGCGAATTCCACCCGGCCGCGGACGGCGTCGTCGATCACGAGCGACCCTTCGCGGGGCATCTTCAGCCGGACCACGCCCTTGCGGCCCTCGGCCTCGAACCGGGCCGCCGCGGCGGCGTCGAAGGCGGCGAACCGACGGCTGTAGATAAATGGTTTGCCGGCAGCCTGGGCGGCCTTGCGTTCTTCATCGAGCTCCTCGGGGCTCGCGAAGTCGCGGTAGGCGTGGCCCGAGGCGACGAGCTTCTCGGCAGCGGCCCGGTAGTTGGCCGACCGCTGCGACTGAAAGTAGGGGGCATGCGGCCCGCCCACGCCTGGCCCCTCGTCCCAGTCGATCCCCAGCCATCTCAAGCCGGCCAGGATCGGCTCGAGGGCCTCATCGACGTTGCGGGCCACGTCGGTGTCGTCGATCCGGAGGATGAACTGCCCGCCGTGCTGCCGCGCGAAGAGCCAGTTGAAGAGGGCCGTGCGGACGCCCCCGATGTGGAGGTAGCCAGTGGGGCTGGGGGCGAAGCGGGTGCGGACGGTCATGCGGGGCGGACTCCGGAAGGGAGCCGCATTATGCCGCCTGGCCGTTCATCCGGGCGAGTTTTCGCAGCCGCTTCCGCTCGGCCTTCGAGAGATGCCGCTGCTCGTGCTCCGAACCATCCACATATTCGGTCTGCCCGTCGTCGTCGGCAGAGGCCCAGGCGGCCGACTCCTCGGCCTCTTCGTCGTCCTGCGCGACCGTGGCGACCGGCGTCACCGCAGGAGCCGGCTTGGCAGGGCTCGCCTTGGCGGCCGCTGCCCGGCGGGGCTTGGCCGGGGCCGCCGCCACCTCCCCGCGCACCTCCCGGATCACGGCCCGGGCGGCCGCGAGCATCGCGATCAGGATCACCGCCGCGCCGCCGGCCCAGGCCGCCTGGGCGATGATCGCACCCCGCTCGTCGCCCCCCACCCAGGCTCCGGCCCAGGGCATCGCCCCCGCCGCTCCCCAGGCTCCGAGCCCCAGCGTCAGCCAGACGGCCGTGCCGGCCCGCTCCCGCAAGGGGAGCACCGCCCAGGGCACGACGATCGCCATCGCGACCACCGCCAGCCCGAGCCACCAGCCGATTCCCAGCGGCCCCGCCACGATGCCCGTGGTCTCGCTCGCCACCGCGGCCACGAGCGGCCCCAGCGGCACGGCCCCCGCCCAGGCCGCCACCAAGAGCATGAGCGCCAGCCAGCCCCAGGCCCGGAACCGCCCCTGGTAGTCGTCGCGGCGATGCCGCCGCATGTGCTTGACCGAGCCGGCCACCGCCGCCGCAGTCACGAGCGACAGCACCCCCAGGCAGACATGCACCGGCAGCGGCGCTCTGGGATCGACGGCCGCCCGCAGCACCGCCAGCGTGCCGGCAAAGCGTCCACTGCCCTCGAGGAGCGGCCGGCCGAAGAGCGGCCCGCTGACCGCCAGGGCGATCGCTCCGGCCATCACGACAATGATCGAGAGGCTCGCGAGCACGAGCCTGCCGAGCGTGGTTGGCAGCCGGGTGGCCAGGGCGGGATGCCGCTCGGGATGGGCGGCGGGATCGTAGGCCGCCACCGCCCCTCCCCGAGGCTGTTCGGCAGTCGCCGTCGGCTCGGGAGCGGCCCGCTTCCACGAGGCCACGAGTCGGCGGCGCTGATCGCGGCGCACAGAGGTGGCGAGGGCCATGGCGAAAAAACCCGAATCCATTCGTGGAGGGCGAGACGATCCTTCATCCCGCGCGGGACCGGCGGAGCGATGCCGAGGCACCACGAGACCGATCCGACACGAACTGCTTCGTCATCGTCCCGGCGGCGGATTGAGCCGGCGGACGGCCGCCGGGAGAGCAGGCACACCGCGCATCTCCGGCACGGCCGGCGTTTCGGGCTCAGCCGGCCCAACCCCTGCCAGCGGCAGGGTCGGCCACCAAGGGCCCTGATCGGCCACGAACAGTCATGACCACCCACAAACCCACACGCCGCGGGACGTGATTTGCCGGTCGGTCCCGGCTGGGCTACGATCCCGACTTCGCGGCTCTCCCTGCCGCATTCATTCGCCTTGTGCCGGCTTGTTCCTCTTGCCGGTTTGTCGCCGGTTTGTCATCGATCAGGAGTTTCCCCCCATGGCCTACACCCTGCCCCCCCTGCCCTACGCCTTCGACGCCCTCGAGCCCTC
>CAYRNG010000103.1:0-13350 GCA_964425395.1 uncultured Candidatus Kuenenia sp.
CGTGGGGGCGGAGGATGCCCACGAGTTCACCCGCTTCGTCGCAGGCGGCGACGGCGGGCGGCTCGCCGGCTGCCGGCATGGCGGTCGCCTGGGCTGTGCTCGGCACGAGGCCAGGGGAGGGGGGGCTTTCGACCGGCGGCAGGTCGATCAGCCCGCCACGGATCGCGGCTTCGAGCAGTTCGGCCCGCAGCGTCACCCGCGGCAGGTGGGGCACGGCGGCCAGGGCCGGCAGCAGGGCTGGCAGCGGGGCTGGCAGCGGGGCCGGGGCTGCGTCGATGCTGTCGCTCGAGATCCCGGCGAGCGGGATGCTGCCGGACTGGGTGAACGGCCCCACGGCCGTCCGCACAAGTCGCTCCATCACGGCCGTCGTGCCGACCGCCTCGCCCAGGTCGCGGCCGAGCGCCCGGATGAAGGTGCCCGTCGAGCACTCCACGTCGAGCGCGAGGCTCGGCCAGTCATAGCCCGTGATCACAATCCGGTCGATCCGCACCCGCTTCTCGGGCAGCACCACCTCCCGCCCCTTGCGGGCCAGCCGGTAGGCCCGCTGGCCGCCGACGTGGACCGCCGAATAGTCGCAGGGCCGCTGGAGAATCGCGCCACGAAACTGGCCGAGCACCCCCTCGATCTCCTCCCGCGAGGGCCGGCGCGGATCGGCCTCCTCCTCGACCGGGGTCTCGAGGTCGTCGGAGGGGCTCGACCGGCCGAGCAGGAACGTGACGGCATACTGCTTGGGCAACTGGTGGAGATAGTCCACGAGCTTGGTGGCATGACCCACGCAGACCACGACCACGCCCGCGGCGAGCGGGTCGAGCGTCCCGGCATGGCCGACCGTCTTCATGGCCAGCCGCCGGGCCACGGCATCGACGACCTGCCGCGACGTGGCCCCGGCCGGCTTGTCAATCGGGATCACACCCGTGAATGGGAAACGCATACAGCTCCGCGACTTGTTCGGGATTCTTTCCGGCCAGCCCGACCCGTGACTGCAGCGCGGCGGCATCAGCCACCGCGCCGGCCACGAGCCGCTCGAACTTGAGGTCCACGAGCGCCGCCGTGCGGGCGGCATCGGCCCGGGCGTGGCCCAGCGGATGCCGCACGAGGCCGCCGTCGAGCAGCCCGAGCGACTTGTGCTCGATGATGACCCGCGTCGGAATGCCGTCGGGATAGAGGCCGTCATACTCGCCGCCCCCGTGCTCGATCGCGATCACGTCGATCAGCCGGGCCGCGGCCGGCTCGGCAATCGCCGCGGCCGAATAATCGTCTGGCAGCAGCATCAGGGCCTCCCAGCCCGGCGGCCCGTGACCCGCCGCCGCGGCCGCCTTCAAGAGCGTGCGGGCCAGGATGTAGGGCAGCGAGTGGTCGGCCGACTGCCTGGTCGTGGGCCGCCGCTTGGCCGGGTCGGCGATGATCGAAAAGGCCGGCTCGTAGATCACCACCGTGATCCGCTCGATGCCGGCCAGATCGCCGGCCAGCGCCGGATGGCGGGCGAAGAGATCGACGAGCGACTGGAGCGCCCCGGCCGACTGGTGCTCGTAGAGGCCGAGCTTGAAGTGCATGGCATGGATCGCGAAGGCGTCGCCACCGAGGCCGAGCTCGAGGTCGAAGGGGCTCGCGCCGTCGGCCGTGGGCTGGTTGAGCCGGTAGATGGCCAGGGGATTGCGAAACACGTCGCGAGGGCCGACGAAGCCCGCCAGGGCTCGCCGACCGCACATGATGGCCGCCTCCGCGGCCAGCGCGGCGCTCGCCCCCTTGCTGTCGGAGAGCTGGTGGCCCGCGCGGATCGCCCGGTAGGGCACGTAGTGGGCCACGGCCATTCCGATCGCCGACTCGATCTGGTCTTCACTGCCGCCGAGGGCGGCGGTGAAGGCGGCGGCACTGGCGACGGTGCCGTGGTGGACGTGGTCGATCGCATACTTCCGCAGAGCGAACACCTCGGCCAGCCGTCCCCGGATCTCGTCGATGAGGAGCATGACGCGGAGGGTCGCATCCCCGTCGAGGCCCGCCTCGGTGGCTGCGGCGATGGCCACGGGGTAGAAGTCGTTGTGGCCGAACTCTCCGGCCGTGCGGCCCCGGGCGGCGTCGTACCCAAAGTTCGTGCCGTTGGAATCCCACTCGCGGACGGCGCTCGAGTTGGCCGCCACGGCCCGCTCGGTGAGGCAGCGATGCGGCGAACCAAAGCAGACGGCACCGGCAGTGCCGGCGGCCGGCGGCGTGGCGAGGGCCTCGCGGCGAAGCACCGTCGGGGCATTGGCGGTCTGGGCCACCGCCGACACGCCGCAGCCGACGCTGTCGAGGTGAAATCGTTCGAGGAGGTCGAGGGTCGCCCTGGAGACTGGGCTCGGGTCGCCGAACAGGAAGTCGCGGGCGTAGGTCGCCAGGCCCCGGGCCTGGTTGCTGGCGGCCGGCAGGAAGCGGGTCGGGCCGCTGCTCGAGGGCATGCTCGTCATCGAAGGTGCTCGGGTTCACTCGGCCGGTCGGCGGGCTCGTCGTCTGCGGGCCGCTGGGCGTGCGGGTGCAGGCCGCGGGGAGTTGTACCCGCCCCGGGCCGGTGCCGTCGCGGGGTCGGCCGGGCTACACTTGAGCCGATGGAGCCGACTCGCCTGGGGCCGTATTCGATCACTCGCCGACTCGGCCGGGGCGGCATGGGCACGGTCTACGAGGCCGTGGCCGCCGACGGCCAGCCGGTGGCCGTCAAAACGCTGGCCGGGTGTTTCGACGACGATGCCGGGCTCAAGCGGCGGTTCGAGGCCGAGATCGAGGCTCTCAAGGCCCTCAGGCATCCCGGGATCGTGCGGCTTTTGGCCTTCGGCGAGGAGGAGGGAGTGCCCTTCTTCGCCATGGAACTCGTCCCCGGCCAGAGCCTCGAGGAGATCCTCAAGGCGGGCCGACGGTTCTCCTGGCAGGAGACGGTGGCCACCGCGGCGGCCGTCGCCCGAGCCCTCAAGGCGGCCCACGACCAGGGAATCGTGCACCGCGATCTCAAGCCGGCCAATCTCCTGTTGGCCGATGAAGAGGCCGCCGACGGGGGCGTGAAGCTGGCCGACTTCGGGATCGCCCGGCTGTTCGGCGACGCAGGCCAGACGATCGCCGGCACGGTGGTGGGCACCGCCGAATACATGGCCCCGGAGCAGGCGGCCGGCGGTCCGGTGGATCACCGCGTGGATCTCTACGCCCTGGGCCTCGTGATGTATGCGATGCTCACGGGCCGGCCCCCGTTCCGGGGCGGCGAGGTGGCCGAGGTGCTCCGCCGCCAGCGGCGGGAGACGCCAGCCCGGGTCTCAGCCGTCGGGGCGGAAGTGCCCCCGGCGGTCGATCTCCTGGTCGAGAAGCTCCTGGCCAAGGAGCCGGCCGACCGGCCGGCCAGTGCCCTGGCGGTGGGCCGGCTGCTGGCGGCGATCGAAGCCGATGCGGCGGCGGCCCCGTCATCGGGCACGGGGATCGATCTGCTTGCCGCCACCCGCGGCACGCTCGCCGGCGACTCCGCAGCGGGGGGCACGCGTGTCTCCGGCTCCGGCGGCCGGAGGAAACCGGCCGTTCTGCCCGGGGACGCGGCCACGCTCGAGTTTGCCCCCCCCACGGCAGCCGACGCAGAAGCTTCGCTTGCCCATCGCCGCACCGTGCCGGCAGCGGGCGGCGAAAACTTCCGGCCGCCGGCCGCCACCCGGTTCACCACCGTGGCCGAGCTCGAGCAGCTCCGCCGCGATGAACTGGCTCGTCAGCAGCGGAGCGACCGGGGCCGGCGGTGGGCCCTGGCCGCCGGGCTGGCCGCAATCGCCGCCGGCCTGGCCTACGCCGTGCTCCAGCCGGCCAGCCCCGACACCCTCTACGGCCGGATCATGGCCGTCGCCGACGATCCGGCCGCCGACCTGCGGGATGCCCGCCGCTGGATCGACGCCTTTCTGGCCCGGCATGGCGATGATCCTCGGGCTGAGACAGTCCGGGATCTCGGCCGCCAGCTGGCGATCGACTCACTCGAGCGGCAGGCCCGGCGGCGGACCCGCAGCGGCGCTGCGGTCGGGCCGCTCGAACGCGACTATCGGGCGGCGCTGGCCCGCGAGCCGGATAGCCCGCTCGCCTGCCTGACGGCGCTCGAGGCCATTCAGGCAGTCCATGCCGCCGACGCGGCCGCCGGCGGCCCCGACTCGGAGGCGGCCCTCTGGCTGGCCGTGGCCCGCCGCCAGATCGACCGCCTGGCCCCGGCTGCCGCCCGGGAACGAGAGGAAGACGCCGCTCGGGTGGCGGCCGGCCTGGCCGAGGCCGCGGAGCTCTCCGCCGCCGCGGCGCGCCTGGCCGATGCCGAGCGGGCCGCGGTCGAGGCCCGCCGCCGCGAACTGCTCGCCGGCATCATCGAAATCTATGCCAGCCGTCCGCACGTGGCCGAGGCTGTCGCTGAAGCCCGCCGGCTGCTCGAAAACCAGACACCCTGACGAGACCCCATGCACGATCATCCCGCCACCATCCACGCCGCCCGCCGCACCAAGAGCCAGGCGGCCTTCGCCCGGGCCCGCACGCTCATCCCCGGCGGCGTCAACTCCCCGGCCCGGGCCTTCGGCGGCGTTGGCGGCGAGCCGATCTTCTTTCGCGAGGCCGAGGGGCAGTGGCTGACCGACATCGACGGCAACCGCTACCTCGACTACATCGGCTCCTGGGGGCCGATGATCCTCGGCCACCGCCACCCCCGGGTCGTGGCCGCGATTCAAGGGGCACTCGCCACCGGCACCAGCTACGGCGCGCCCACCGAGGCGGAGAGCCGCCTGGCCGAGCTGATCGTGGCCGCCGTGCCCTCGATCGAGAAGGTCCGGCTGACCAGCTCCGGCACCGAGGCGGCGATGAGCGGCGTCCGCCTGGCCCGGGGCTTCACCGGCCGCGACAAGATCGTGAAGTTCGCCGGCAACTACCACGGCCACGGCGACAGCCTGCTCGTGGCGGCGGGCTCCTCGGCCGCCACGCTTGGCGTGCCCGACTCCCCCGGCGTCACCGCCGGCACCGCCCGCGACACGCTGGTGCTCGAATACAACGAGCCGGAAGAGTTGGAGGCCGCCTTCCGCCGGGAGGGCGACGCGATCGCCGCGGTGCTCTTGGAGCCGGTGGTGGGCAACATGGGCCTCGTGCGGCCTACTCCGGAGTTTCTGGCCACGGCCCGGCGGCTGACGCACGAGCACGGGACGCTCCTCGTCTTCGACGAGGTGATGACCGGCTTCCGGCTGGCCTTGGGGGGCGCCCAGGAAATCCTGGGCGTCACGCCCGACATGACGATCCTCGGCAAGATCGTGGGGGGCGGCCTGCCGTTGGCGGCCTACGGCGGCCGGGCCGATGTCATGAACCACGTCCTGCCTGCTGGGCGAGTGTTTCAGGCCGGCACGCTGGCGGGCAACCCCCTGGCCGTGGCCGCCGGCACCGCCACGCTCGAGGAACTCGCCGAACATCCGCCCTACGCCGAGCTCGAGCGGCGGGGGGCGGTGCTCGAAGATGGCTTCCGGGCCGCGGCTGCCGCGGCAGGGCTGCCGGTCTGGGTGGCCCGGGTTGGCAGCATGATGACGATGTTTTTTCAGGCCGGGCCGGGGGGCGTGCCCGTGACCGGCTGGCGGACGGCGTCGCAGGCCGACACGGCCCGCTACGCCGCCTTCTTCTGGGGCATGATCGACCGCGGCATCTACCTGCCCTGCAGCCAGTACGAGGCGCTTTTTCTTTCGGCGGCTCTCACCGACGCCGAGATCGCCGGCACGATCGCCGCCGCCCACGAGACGCTCGGCGGGTAGGTGGGGCTGGTTGGCGGAACGTAGCCGCGGGTTTTCAACCCGTCGGACAGCGCGACGCGGCCGAACGAAACCTGCGGCACTGGAAACGCGTCGCCAACTGGCCGGCGGGATATAATCCCGCCGCTACGTGCGCGTCGCCAACTGGCCGGCGGGATATAATCCCGCCGCTACGTGCGCATCGCCAACTGGCCGGCGGGATAGAATCCCGCCGCTACGTGCGCGTCGCCAACTGGCCGGCGGGATAGAATCCCGCCGCTACGCGGCAGCCGATTTCGGCGGTCAGGGTTGCGTCCCCGGCTTTCAGCGGACGTGGAAATCCACCACCAGCGGCAGGTGGTCGCTGGCCGCCCTGGCCAGGCTCGTCCGCACCACGCGGGCCTGACGGACCTCGATCCGGCCCCGCACGAAGGCCTTGTCGAGCGAGCCCACCGCCAGCCAGGCGGGGAAGGTGCGAAATCGCCAGGCTGGGGCCGTCACCTGGCGGAAGCCCCCGGCGGCGAGCACCTCGGCGGCCAGCGTGTCGCGCCAGTCGTTGAAGTCGCCCACGATCAGTGTCGGATGGGGGTCGGCCGAGCGGAACAGCATGTGGCCGAGGATCTTGCCCGCCTGCCAGCGGCGTTCGCTCTCGGCCAGGCCGAGGTGGGTGTTGACGAGGTGGAGCGGGCCTTCGGGCGAGTCAACGACGAGCAACTGAGCGCCCCGCGACTTGCGGCCACCCCGCCGCAGGGAGATCCGGTGCCGGCTTACGACCGGCCACCGCGAGAGGACGAGATTGCCGTAGGTTCCGCCCCCGACGTGCACGTTGGGCTGAAAGACCGAGTGGCAGCGGAAGTAGCGGGCCAGGAGCCGGGGCTGGTCGTCGTGCCGGCTGCGGTGGACGAGCCGATCGACCTCCTGGAGGCAGACCAAGTCGGGGTTTTCGGCCTCGATGCAGTCGATGATCCGGGCCAGGGAGTAACGGCGGTCGCGGCCGCCGATTCCCTTGTGGATGTTCCAGGAGAGGACCCGCATCCGGGTGGCGGGCCTCAGCCCACCATCAGCACGGCCAGGGCGACGACGGCCGCCCCGACGCTGACGGGCAAGGCCACCCACGAACCGGCCAGAGCCGGCCGCTTGAGCCGCCGGCACCGCTCGGCTGCCGGGAGACCGAGCAGTTCCTCGAGATCGTTGCAGGTGATCGGCTCGGCGAGCACCTGATCGACGCCAGGCTCGCCGGCTCCGGTCGCGATCATGGCCACCCGGGCATCGCCCCGCAGGTCTTCGAGCAGCCCCACAAAATCGCGGCCGCTCATGTCGTCGAGCTCGGGGGCCACGATCCAAGCATCGATCTCCAGCCGGCGAGCCAGCTTGATAGCGGCCATGCCGCCCGAACGGAGATGCAGTCCGATCCGCCCCTCACGGGCACTGGTCGCAAGATCCTTGTAGGCATCGAAGCAAGGATCGACTACCACGACGTTGGGCGTCACCCGCTCGTCGTTGACCTGCATGCCGTCGAAGAAGGCCTTGATCACCATGGCATCACCTGTGGGGCTGGAGCGTGAGAAAAGGGGTAAAAAAGTTGTGTCGGGCCGGCCGGTCGTCAGACCAGGGAGACGATCGAAAGAAACAGTCCGATGGGAAGCAGGCAGAGCACCAAGTCGGTGGCCGTCAGCGAGCGACTCATCGCCGCCACGGCCGTCGATCGGGGAGTCTTCAGGGAAGCGTTCATTGGCGTGTCCTCGCCGGGAAGTAGTGAAACGATGAATGTGGATCAGGATTCACAAGTGTCTGAAGGGCAGCTATCCGACTGACGCCGCCGGCGGGCGAGCAGCGACCGGCCGCAGAGCACGCCGCCGAAGGCCATCCCGGCCAGCACCAGCGCCGGCGGCTCGGGGGCAGCCAGTCCGGAGAGTGTTTTGGGATTGAGATCGGCGTCGGCGACGGTCACGGCAGAGCCGAGCTTGTGGTTGAGAAGGTTTTCGTCCTCGCCGGCCCAGGCGAATGAGCCGAGGGCGGGCTGATCGGCAAACGCCTCCCAACTCGTGTCAGCCAGCAGAGAGTCGGGCGTGGCGGCCGGGGCGGAGGCCGAAAAAATTGCCATGGCCAGGCTCATCAGGCTCAAGAGGGCTGTTGTGGCGAGGGTTTGCATCGTGAAACTCCTTTTGTCCGTGTCGTGAAGGCGGGACGACGTTGTTGTCGTGTCGATTTGGCCCCTGACGACCTCCTCGACGTCTTGATGGCGTTGCAAGCGGCGTGCCAAAACTTGCGGAAACGTCGATTTTTCAGGAAAGGCATCCTTAAGTCCTTCGAAGACAAGCAGTTACGGTATTTTTCAGGATCTGGGCGAACACTCGGTCTGGGGACGCGCTGGAGCGATTCGCTCCACCCTGACCCGGGCGCTGGAGCGAATCGCTCCAGCGCGGCCGGCGCGCTGGAGCGATTCGCTCCACTACCATTGGGGGGTACAAGAAGGTAACGCATTCGTTCGTGATGCTGCCTTCCCCAACCCTGCTACCTTTCCGCCATGGATCAGGTCATCCAAGCAGCGTCGGACTGGTGGCGGGTGCTCTGGCCGCACGTCCTGGCCTGGGGCATCATCGGGCTCTCGGTTTTCGCCTCGGCCCACGCGATCCTCGTCAAGCGGGACACCCGCTCCACGATCGGCTGGGTGGGGCTGATCTGGCTCTCCCCGGTGTTCGGGGCGGTCGCCTACTTCGTGCTGGGAGTCAACCGGATCCGCTCCCGGGCCACCCAACTCCGCCGCGGCCTGGCCCGAACCACCCTCGAAACCCGCACCGCCGTCCCGAGCACCGATCGGCTCCGGGAGGCGATCGGCCCCGATCATGCCCCGCTCCGCTCTCTCGCCACCCTGGTGGGCCGGGTGGGAGGGAGGCCGCTCGTCGATGGAAGCCTGATCGAGCCGCTCGACGGGGGCGACGAGGCCTATCCGGCCATGCTCGAGGCCATCGACGGTGCCCGGCGGAGCATTGGCCTCTCGACCTACATCTTCGACAACGACCCTACCGGCCGGCTGTTCGCCGACGCCCTCGGCCGGGCCGTGGCCCGAGGGGTCGAGGTGCGGGTGCTGATCGACGGGATCGGCTCGACCTATTCGTTTCCCCCGATCACCCGCAGCCTTGCCCGGCAGCAGGTCCGGGTGACCCGGTTCCTACCGGCCAGCGTGCCGATCTATTTTCCCTACGCCAATCTGAGGAACCACCGCAAGATCATGGTGGTGGACGGCACCGTCGGCTTCACCGGCGGCCTCAATATCCGCGACGGCTGCTGGCTGGCTCACCGGCCCCGGCATCCGGTCCGCGACATGCACTTCCGGCTCCGCGGCCCGATCGTGGCCCATCTCCTCGAGGTGTTCAGCGAAGACTGGGCCTTCGCCGCCGAGGAGATGCTCGGCGGGCCTGCCTGGAAGCCCGACCTCACGCCGGCCGGCCCGTCGCTGGCCCGCGGCATCCGCTTCGGCCCCGACGACCCCGACATCGGCCGGATCAAGCTCGTGCTCGCCGGGGCCGTGACCGCCGCCCAGCGGTCGGTGCGGATCATGACCCCCTACTTCCTGCCCGACGACGCCGTCTGCCAGGCCCTCGACGTGGCCGCGGCCCGGGGCGTGCAGGTGGACATCGTGCTCCCCGAGGAGAACAACCTGGCCCTCGTGGGCTGGGCCTCGACGGCCCTCCTCTGGCAGGTGCTCGGCCGGGGCTGCCACGTCTGGATGTCGCCGCCACCGTTCGAGCACACCAAGCTGATGGTGGTGGACTCGGCCTGGGCGATGTTCGGCAGCGGCAACTGGGATGACCGCTCGATGCGGCTCAACTTCGAATTCAACGTCGAGACGTTCGACCGCGAGTTGGCCACCCGGCTCGATCGCCGGATCGCCGCCGTGATCGCCCGTTCCCGGCCCAAGACCCTCGCCGAGGTAGACGCCCGGAGCCTGCCGGTGCGGCTCCGCGACGGCGTCGCCCGGCTGTTTGCCCCGTATCTCTAGGGCCGTGCCGGGGTGCGGGGAAAACGCCGCAGGATTGCGGGCCCGGCCGCAGGTTTCGTAGAGTTTCGTGTCATGGCAACCTGCACCGCGACCCCCGCCGCCGACCCGATCGACGCCCTTCGGGCGATCGGCCGCGAGTTCCACGGCGGGGGCTGGTCGCGGGGCCCGAGCAGCAACTACAGCGTGGTCGTCTCCCGCGAGCCGCTCGAGCTCGTCGTGACCGCCAGCGGCAAGGACAAGAGCAGCCTCGGCCGCGACGACTTTGTCCGCGTCGATGCCGCGGGCCGGGTCTGCGACGGCTCCGACCGCCGCAGCTCGGCCGAGACGCTCCTCCACTGCACGATCGCCGAGCTCGTGCCCAGCGTGGGGGCCGTGCTCCACACCCACTCCCCCTGGGGCACGATCCTCTCCGGGGCCGACCTGCCCCCCGGAGCCCCGGTCGGCAGCCTGCGGATCGCCGGCTACGAGATGCTCAAGGGGCTCGAGGGGATCACGACCCACGACACCCACGAAGACGTGCCGATTTTCGCCAACACCCAGGACATGACCGAGCTCTCGGCCCGGATCCGCAAGCATTTCGCGGGGCTCGACTTCGCCGCCCCCGGCCGGCCACCCGTGCACGGCTTCCTGATCGCCCGGCACGGCCTCTACACCTGGGGCCGCGACCTGGCCGAGGCCCGCCGCCAGATCGAGATCTTCGAGTTTCTGTTCGAGTGCGTGGCCCGCAGCCGGTAACACGAGGTTTTATTTCGAGTGCGTTCTGAAGGGGGACAGTCCCCGTTCGGGGACAGTCCCCAGGTTCCCGCCAAGTTCCCACGTTTTTTCATCCCGCGGAGACTATCCACCGATGGCGATCGTCAGCGTGCCGGCCGAGGCCCGGCGGATCACCGATCCGGCCGAAGTGAAGGTGTTCTTGAACGACCACGGCCTCCACTACGAGGTCTGGCCGCTAGAGGACCGGGTCGATCCGGCCGCCCCGGCCGAAGCGATCCTGGCGGCCTACGCCCCGGAGATCGAGGAGCTCAAGGCCCGGGGGGGCTTCGTGACGGCCGACGTGATCGACGTCCGGCCCGACACGCCCGGCCTCGATGCGATGCTCGCCAAGTTCAACAAGGAGCACACCCACACCGAAGACGAGGTCCGGTTCATCCTCCAGGGCAGCGGCGTGTTTCACATCAATCCCGGCGACCGGCCGGTGTTCGGAATCGAGGTCCACGCCGGCGACCTGATCAGCGTGCCGCTGGGCACCCGCCACTGGTTCGACCTCTGCGGCGACCGGCGGATCCGGGCCATCCGCCTGTTCCAGGACACCGCCGGCTGGACGCCGCACTCCCTCGCCGACGGCGTCCACGCCGGCTAGGAGCCGCTCTGCCTGGGGCCCGCCTGGCTGAGGGCGGAGGGAGCCGCTGCCGTGACGGCACCGGAAATCCGGGGCCCGATCGGAAGGGCCGGCTCGTGATCGTCTTCGACGGCCGCGGCATCCTCCTCGATGTCGAAGGCACGACCTCGAGCATCTCGTTCGTCTACGACGTGCTGTTCGCGCACGCCAAGGCCCAGGTGGGCGACTTCCTGGCGGCCCGGGGCGATGAGCCCGCCATCCGCGAGTTGGCCCGGGCGATCGCGGAGGCGGCGGGGGCGGGGCCCGAGGCGGCCGCGGTGGCCGCCGACCCGGCCCGAGCGGCGCTCGCGGCGATCGAGCTCATGAACCGCGACGCCAAGGAGACGGCCCTCAAGGCCCTCCAGGGCATGATCTGGAAGACCGGCTTCGAGGCGGGCGAGATCGTGGCCCACGTGTTCGACGACGTGCCCGAGGCGCTCCTCCGCTGGGCCGACTCGGGGCTCGACGTGCGGATCTATTCCTCGGGCTCGATCGAGGCCCAGCGGCTGTTCTTCGCCCACACGGCCGCCGGCGACCTGACGCCCCTGCTCCGCGGCCACTACGACACCACCACCGGCCCCAAGCGGGAGGCGGCAAGCTACGCCCGGATCGCGGCCGACATGGGCCTCGAGCCGCGGCGGGTGCTGTTTGTCAGCGACGTGGGGGCGGAGCTCGATGCGGCCCGGGCCGCCGGGATGGCCACGGCGCTCGCCGTCCGGCCGGGCAACCGGGATGCCGGCGGCGTCTTCGACCATCCGGCCGTGGCCTCGTTCGCGGAGATCGTCACATGACCGCTGCGAGCGTGGCCAGCCCGCGGTGCAGCTCGGCAGCCTCGACGTGCCCGCGGCTCGACCTGGCCCTCCGCGAGGCGGTGGCGGCCGCCCAGGCACAGCTGGGCAGCGAGCCGGCCGATCTGGGGGTGGTGTTCGTGTCGGCCGCCTACGAGGCGGCGATCCGGCCGGCCCTGGAGTTGGCCAGCGACCTGGTGCCGGCCCGGCATCTTGTCGGCACGACCGCGGAGGGGGTTCTGGCCGACGGCCGCGAATACGAAGCCGGCCCGGCCGTGGCGGTCTGGCTGGCCCGGCTGCCCGCTGCGGAAGTCATCCCCTTCGCCCTCGACTACCGGCAGACGCCCGACGGCGGGATGTTCGCCGGCTGGCCCCAGGAGCTGGTTGGCGAGTGGCCGGCCGAGGCGGCCGTGATCCTGCTTGCCGATCCGTTCTCGTTTCCGGTGGACGCCTTCGTCCGCCGGCTCGAGGAGGAGCATCCGGGGGTGCCGATCATCGGCGGCATGGCCAGCGGGGGAGGGCAGCCGGGCACGAACACGCTCCTGGCCGGTCCGCGAACCTACGACTCGGGGGCCGTGGGCGTGGTGGTGGGAGGGGGTGGCGTGCGGGTCCGGCCGGTCGTCTCGCAGGGCTGCCGGCCGGTGGGCCGGCCGCTGGTGATCACCCGGGCCCAGGAAAACCTGATCGTCGAGCTGGGGGGGCGGCCGGCCCTGGAGCGGCTCCGGGAAATGTATGGCGACCTCGACGAGACCGATCGCGAGCTGGTGCGGTCGTCGCTCCACGTCGGCCGGGCCGCCAGCGAGTACCGCGACAGCTTTGGCCGCGGCGACTTCCTGGTTCGGAACGTCGTCGGCGCCGACCCCGACTCGGGCGTGATCGCGGTGGGCGACCTCGTCCGCACCGGCCAGACGGTGCAGTTCCACGTTCGCGACGCGGCCAGCGCCGACGAAGACCTGCGGGTGCTCTTGGCCGCGGCCGCCCCCGAGGCCGAGGCGGCCGGGGCGCTCGTGTTCCCCTGCAACGGCCGCGGCTCGCGGCTGTTTGCCGAGCCGAGCCATGACGCCCGCTGCCTCCAGGACTGCCTCGGTCCACTCCCCGCCGCGGGCTTCTTCGCCGCGGGAGAGATCGGCCCGATCGGCGACCGGACCTTCCTCCACGGCTTCACCGCCAGCATCGCCCTCTTCGAGCCGGCCTGAGCGGCCGGCCCGCAGCGAGTTGTAGCGGCGAGATATCCCTGCGGGCAGGCGAAGCCTGCAGTATCCCGCCGGCCAGTTGGCGACATCTCCTCGTAGCGGCGGGATTCTATCCCGCCGGCCAGTTGGCGACGCCTCCTCGTAGCGGCGGGATTTTATCCCGCCGGCCAGTTGGCGACGCCCTTCCCGTGCCACCGTTTCCGGTTGGCGTCGTCGCAGTGCCCGCAGGGTTGAAAACCCGCGGCTACGTTGCAGC
>CAYRNG010000104.1:0-6888 GCA_964425395.1 uncultured Candidatus Kuenenia sp.
CTCGACGACCGGTTTCGGGACCTGACCGGAACGGAGCGGGACTTCGATCCGATCCGGACCGATCCCCGGTTCGTGGCGGCGACCCACGTCGTGGTTTAAAGGCGGAACGATCGGTTGGGCGGCCCGCTCCGCGCCGGCCGGCGGAGAGGGAAGGATCGGCAGCGGATGACGAGCCCGGCCCTCCAGGAGATCATCGCCGTCCTGGCCGCGCCGGCGGCGGGCAACCCGTCGCAGTATCTCTTCGAGCGGGCCCTCGAGGGCACGGGCCTCGACTGGCGGATCATCACCTGCGACGTTCCGCCCGAGCGGGTGGGCGAGGCGCTCTCTGGCGCGGCCGCGATGGGATTCCGGGGCTGCCTCCTCTCGGGGCCGCTGCGCCGGCCGGCCCTGTCGCTGGTCGCGTCGGCCAGCCCCACGGCCCGGTTTGCCGGCGGCGTGGGGCTCGTGGAACGCACGCCCGAAGGCTTCGCCGGCCACGTGACCTGCGGCCGCGGCGTGGTGGAGGCCCTCCGGGCGCATCTCGATCCGGCCGGCCGGCAGGTGCTCGTCCTCGGCGGGGGCATGACCGGCCGGGCGGTGGCGCTGGAGCTGGCCCTGGCGGGAGTGGCGAAGATCGTGATCACCGACCATCGCCCTGAGCGGCTTGAACAGCTGGAGGCCGACATGGCCGGCCTGGCCGGGCTCGAAAACGTGCCGGTCGAGATCCTGGCCTGGGGCGAGCAGTTGGTGGTGCCGCCGGAGGTGGGGATCGTGGTCAAGGCCAGCGACGCTCGGGCGGCTCTGGCGGAGCTGCGGCCGGAGATCGTGGTAGCCGACGTCTCGCCGGCGGCGGCCATGCCGCCTGAGGCCGCGGCGGCGGGCTGCTGCCTGGTGGACGGCCTCGAGATCCGGGCCGTCCAGGCGGCGATCGACTTCCAGCTGCTCACCGGCGTCGAGGCCGATGCGGAGCTGCTCCGGGAAGCGCTCGACGAATACCTGTCTTGAGCGCAGGGCTGGCCTCCCGTCGGACGCCCCCAACGGAGCAGCGGGTTTTCAACCCGCTGTCAATCGGCTGCGGTTGGCAGCCGGTCGATCCGCTTGAGCAGCGCCGTCGCCCCCTGTCGGACGTCGGCGATGGCGTCGTCGCGGAGGGCTGCCACGGCCGTGGTGATGGTTTCCGGCGGCGGTTCGCCCGAGTCGTCCACGAGCAGGCTCACGCCCTTGAGCGCGTTGACCACCACCATGGCCCGCTTGTAGCGTTCAGCCTGAGTCTCCGGGTCGCCCGGCCGGGCCGCCACGTCGGGCAGGCCGAGCATCTCGGCGAGCGTCTCCCAGGCGGCCGTGCCGCCCAGCCGGGCCAGGCCGAGGGCGGCGTTGTAGCGGACGTCGTTGTCGGCATCTTCGCAGAGCTCTTCAAGCCGGCCCCGGGCCCCTGCCCCGCCGACCACGCCCAGGGCGTAGGCCGCGCTCGATCGCAGGCCGCGGTCGGCCGAGAGGGTGGCGGCGGTGACGGCGGCGGAGACGGCGGCCGGATCGGCGAACGACTGCTGGGTGGCGGAGAGGTTGGTGGCCAGCACGGCCAACGCCTCGACCGCGGCCCGGGTGATCTCGGGCTGGCTGTCGTCGCGGACTCGGGCCAGGAGCGGCTCAGCCGCCTCGGGCACGGCAAACTCCCCCAGGGCCCGACAGAGATAGATGGCCAGCGTCCGCGATTGCTCGGCGGCATTGCTCCCGCCGGCCGGGCGGCCGCTCTTCATCTCGTCGGAGAGGATCGAGCCCAGCTCGGCGGCCAGGCCGGTGTCGGCCTTGAGCACGGCCCCGCCGGGACCGCGGAGGTCGTTGGCCAGGTTGAGGGCCGCCTGCCAGCGGCCCTCGGTGTTGCGGCGGAGCGTGCGGACGGCGGCCTGCGGATCGTTGCCCAGCTGGGCCAGCCAGTGGAAGGCCAGCCAGACCGAAACGATGATCCCTACGATCAGGGCCGGCACCAGGAAGAGTTGCACCAGAAAGCCGGCGCTGGGAGGCTCGACCGGCGGCAGGGCGTCGTCGGGCGAGTAGCCGCGGCGGGTAGGTTCAGCCATCGAGAGCACCGGCAGGAGAGCGTGCCGGCAGCCGCCGCCACATGGAATCAGTCTAGGAGCCGGCCTGCGTGCGTCAAACCATCGACAACCCGCCGCTTGTACCGTGGAGCCCGGCCTGGATGCAGGGGGCGGCGGCGGGCGGCGGCGATCCGGCGGGCGGTCCGGCGGGCGTGACCCGCTGGCTGGCGGCCGATCTGGCCTGCGTGGAAGAAGAGCTCGCCCTCGACGAGGCGCTCTTGGAGGAGGCCCACGAGGGGCGGCTCCTCGCGCCGGTGGTCCGCACCTGGGTGGCCGCCGAGCCGACGGTGGTGGTGGGCTCGTCGAGCCGGATCGACGACGAGGTGGACCGGGCCGCCTGTCGCACCCTGGGCTGCCAGATCCTGCGGCGGCCGAGCGGCGGGCTGACGGTGGTGCTCGGGCCGGGCTGCGTGATGTGGTCGGTGGTGATGCCGCTCGCCGGGACGGCGCCGGCCATCGAGCGGATCCATGCGGCGGTGCTCGAACCGCTGGCCGCGGCGCTTGCGGCCACGGGGCGGCCGGTCGTGCGGCGTGGCTCGAGCGATCTGGCGGTGGCGACCGGCGACGGCGAGCGGAAGGTGTCGGGCAACGCCCTGCGGGTGCGGCGGGGGGGCGTGCTCTACCACGGCACGCTGCTCGATGATTTCGATCTCGACCTCGTGGGCCGGGTGCTGCGGCATCCGCCGCGGGAGCCGGCCTACCGCGGGGGCCGCAGCCACGGCTCGTTCCTGGCCAACCTCGGCCTCGGCCGGGCGACCCTCGATGCGGCGGTCCGCCTGGCCTTTGGGGCCGGCGGGCCGCTGGCAGCCTGGCCCGCTGCACGCGTGGCGGCTCTCGTGGCTGAGCGGTATGCCCGTCCGGAATGGACCGAGCGGCTCGCCTGAGCGGCCCGCCGCGGCGAAAGCGGTGCGGGCTGCGGCGAGTTGGCAGGCTGGGGCGACCTCGCCGGCGGCAGGGGTTGGAGAGGAATCCGGTTGCCCGGTGATTGGCGGATGGCAGGCCGGCCGATGCTCTTGGTGGAGCGGCGGGTTGGAAAAAAGACGAACGGCCTCCTGGCAGTGCCAAGTCAGCCTTTCGTCACCGGGCCTCGCCCGGTAGGTTTCCCGCCCGATCGACACGAGGTCGATTCGTTAGCCCGCAACAGGAGGTTGCAAGCCATGCGCCTGCACATGAACGCCGCGGATGTCCGCGAGCTGGTTTCGAGCCACTTTCTCAAGCTGGGTGTCGACGCCGACGAGGTGGCCGACGTGCAGGAGAACATCCGGATCGATCGGGGCCGGTGCGTGGCCCGCTGCTACCGCGTGGCCGAGATGTTCGCCATGTGGCTGATCGATGTCGGCGTGATCCAGTTTTATGACGCCGACGGTGAGATGCTGCACACGGTGAACCTGTTCACCGAACTGCTGCCGTACCGGGCCGCGGCCTGACGCGTCGTCGGGCGGTCACCACGAATTTTTGTCGAGTGGATGGTCTCGGGGGGGATCGTCTGCGCCGGCCGCACCGCGGCCGTCATGGGGAGTTGCCGATCATGTCAGCGAGTCAGGAACGGCCACCGCGGCTGTCGATCGTGATTCCCGCGGCCGACACCGCGGCCTTCGAGGACACGCTCGTGAGCGTGCTCGAGAATCGGCCGGCGGATTGCGAGATCGTGGCGGCCCTGGGCATGCCCTACGACGATCCCTGGAGCATCGGCGAGGAGGTGCGGATCGTGCAGGCCCCGGCGGGTACGGGGCTGGTGGGCTGCGTCAATCTGGGCGCGGCCTCGAGCCGCGGCGAGGTGGTCCACGTTCTGGCGGCCGGCTGGCGGGCGACCGAGGGCTGGACCGACGCGGCGCTGGCCCGGTTCGACGATCCGGCGGTGGCGGCGGTCGTGCCGGTGGGCCTGGCGAGTGAGGATCGCGGCCGGGTGGTGGCGGCGGGGATTCGGCGGACGGCCGGTGGCCGGAGCCTCTTGAACGTGCCGCCGCGGGCTGGCGAGCGGGTGGAAGACTTTCGGCCGGAACTGGTGGCGGCGCCCGGGTCGCCCGCCCTCGAGGCGGGCTTCTGGCGATCCGACGTGCTCGCGGCCGGTGGGTTTACGACGGCCTGTGGCGACGACTTGGCGGCGGCGGACATGGCGGCCACGCTCACCTGTGCGGGCGAGCGGGTGGTGCTCGAGCCGGCCAGTCGCGTGGTCTGGGCGGCGGCGGCGAAGCGGCCAACGCCGCTCGTGGCGGGTCTGCATGCCGAGCGGCTGTTCTGGCGGTCGTTGCCGGCTCATGCCGCGTTGCCGGCCCTGGCGGCCCATGCGGCGGAGGTGGTCCGGCATGCGGTGGCGACGGCCCCGCTGGGCACGGTGCCGATGCTCCTGGGGCGGCTGTTGGCGCTGGTGCAGTTCGGCTCCTGTCTGCCGCGGGCCAAGGAGCTCAAGCGGCTGCTCGTGGACGCGGCTCGGCCGGGGCTCGCGGATGGCGGGCCGGTGCCCGCTACGCTGCGGATCGACGCGGGCCATGCCCTGCCCTCGCGGCCGCGGCGGGCGGCGGCGGGCCGGGGCGTTCGGCCCGAGCCTGGCGGCGGCGATTCGCCGCTGCGGCGGTCGGCCTGAGGCGGCGGGCTGCTGAAGCGGCGTGCTGCGGGCCGAAGTTGGCCGCTCGCACGGGTGGCAGCCGGTGATCTGGCGGCGGCTTGGCGGCGGCAGCCGGGTTTGCGGCGGCCTCCTGTTCCGGCGTCCTGGAGGCTGGTAGACTTTGGGTGCATTGACTGAGTCGGCGAGTGGCCCGAAGCCTCCCGCCGCGACAGTCACCTGCACGCCCTCGTAGCTCAATTGGATAGAGCGTCAGCCTCCGGAGCTGAAGGTTACAGGTTCGATCCCTGTCGAGGGTACTTGGCTCTTGCCTCTCTTCCGGCCAACCCGCGTTTTCTCGCGGGTTTCACGAAGGCCGGTCGGCGTCGGTCGCCCCGTGGCGGCTCCTGACTGTGCCGGAATCTGTGCCGGAAAATGGACCGGCGAGGAGGCACGGTCGAAGTCGGCGTCAGTGACTTGGAGGTAGTGGCTCCTGGCGACGGCCGCCGTGTGACCGATCCACGAGAACACGACGTGTGCCGGGTGAGCCGCCAGGAGCTCGGTCTCGCGGCTGGCTCGGAGGTTGTGAAAGAGCTTTGGCCACCGGGCCACGCCGGCCCGGTCGAGGAGTTGCTCGGCGTACCGCCGGAGGTTCCGGCCGCCGCGAGCGCGTGGCACGACGTAGACGGCTCCCTTCTCGGCCGCGTCGAAGGCCGCGTCCAAGTGTGGTCGGAGCTCGGCGAAGATCGGCACGACCCGCGTCTCATGGCCGCTCAAGTGCGCCTTCTTCGGAACATGGACCGTGATTCGGCCACGCTCCCAGTTCACGTCGGTCCACTTGAGCTCCTCGAGCTCGCTCGGCACTCGGAGGCCGGCGTACCTCGCCAGAGCGAAGATCAGCCGCCAGTCGTGACTCGGACAGGCAGCGATCACGACCTCGATCGTCTCCTGGCTGACGAAGTGGCTCCTCGTCGGGTTGGCTTGAGCGGCGCAGCGAACGTCCGCGAAGGGATTGTCAGCGATCAGCCGCCGGCGTACCGCCGCTTTGAAGAACTGCCGAGCTCGGCGAAGATCGACGGCCGCTGACGCCAGAGCGAAGGCCTTGCGGGACTTGGTCGGAGCCAGGAGCCACGCGCGGTACTCGTCGGCGTCGCCGGCGTGGATCGAGTCGAGCCGGCGGTCCTTGCCGAAGAACTCCTCCAAGAGCCGTCGAGCTCGGCCGTAGTTCAACGCTGTCATACGTTTCTGGTCGCCGAGCGTGGCGAAGTATGCCTCCAAGAAGGAGCCGAGCGTCCACACGACAGCAGCGGCTTTCTGTCGCGGCTCCACAAGGCCGGCTTTCGCCAGCCGCTCGTGAATCGACTCGCCGATCTCGCCGAGCCAGCCGGCTGTCTGAGCGTCGAGCGGGTGGCCGGCGATTCTGGCGGCCAGGAGCGACTCGATCTTGAGCTTGGCCGACTCGGCGACCTTCTTCGGCACTTTGCCGAGTCGGATCGTCTGCCGCTTGCCGGTCGGATCGACGAAGAGCACGCGGTAATAAGTGCTCGTCGAGCCGTCCTCACGCTTGTAGTTCTCACGTCCGAGAGTTGCCACGGGTCGCTCCTTTTCGTTGGGGTTGCTTCTTCACGATCACAAGGCCGAGGTACTCGGCGATCCGGTCCATCGCATCAAATGAGAGCCCTGGCCGCTGCCGGAGGACGAACTTGGAGAGCGTGCTCTGAGAGACGCCGGTCGCCTTGCTGATCTCGTACCGGCTGACGCCGGCCTTCTCGATCGCGTCTCGGAGTTGCTCGCTCAGCGGTCTCATACTGTCCTCTTCGGCCACTAGGCTACGTCCGCTCCAGTGTCGGCCGCAAGGCCGCCGGAGTGCCGGGAGCGTAACCGTAGAACCGGCCGCACTTTCGGCAGACGTACCGAGTCCAGCCGCGACCGTCGCGGCCGGCTGGCTCTGGCTTGTGCTGGAGCGGCTCGCACTCGGCCCGGTCGGCCGCCGCCAGCACGTCAGGCGGGAGCTTGAGCGACTCGGCCACAACCTCGACAGCCTGTCGCCAGAGCTCGGCCGGCTCGGCGTTGGCCAGGAGGAGCGACAGGATCGCCGGCTTGAGAGCCGCCACACGGCCTCTGAGAGCCTCGCTCACGCTGGAGGCTGGCGACAGCCGAAGCTTGCCGTCTCTGGCCTCTACGGCCACGCCAGAGGCCTTGAGCTCGTCGAGAAGAGCGGCGGCGTCCACGAGCTCGGTCGGAGCGGCGGCGGCGCCCAGCGGCTCCCGG
>CAYRNG010000105.1:0-2759 GCA_964425395.1 uncultured Candidatus Kuenenia sp.
CCGTCTGGCCATCGTCGCCCCCTTCGCCCCGCCGCCGCTCGAGACCCTCGACCGGGATGCCAAGTGGATCGACCGCCCCGTCCGCGACGCCCTGGCCGACCTGGCTGCAGAACTCGCCCAGGAGCCGCCGCTGGGCACGGCGGCCGAGGCGCTGGCCGTCAGGAACGACTCGCCCGAGCACAACGCCCTGATCCTCTCGGCCCTCGGCCGGCTGCCCGAGCCGGGTCAGGCCGATCTCGCCGCCCGGATCAGCCGCCACCTGGCGGTCGACTTGAACAGCACCAATCCGATCCTCTCGAGCTCCTCGGCCGAACAGGACGTGCTCGGCCTCACCGGCTTCGGCCTGTTCTCCTTCGACCGCCGCCTCGAGCCCTTCGCCGCCGCCGAAACGGTCGCCCAGTGGCAGACCAGCGTCGATGGCACGCTCGACAAGGTCGTGCTCCGCGACGCCCTGGTCTGGAGCGACGGCGAGCCGATCACCGCCCACGACGTGGCCTTCACCTACAAGCTGATCATGGACGAGCGGGTGCCGGTGCCCGCCGTTCGCAGCGGCACCGACCAGCTCCGCGGGGTGCATGCCTACGACGACCAGACGCTCGTCTTCTTCCACAAGGAGCCGCTGGCCACCAACGTCTGGAACATCAACTTTCCGGTCGTCCCCCGGCACGTCTATGGCAAGACCTGGGAGGCCGACCCGACCCTCAAGGACAGCCCGGCCCACGTGGCCCTCGAGGCCAAGCCGGTCTGCGGCGGCCCCTACGAGATCGTCAAGCGGGTCCGCGGCCAGGAGATCCTCCTCCGGGCCCGCGAGTCGTGGCACACCGTGGGGGGCAAGCAGGTTCGCGACCGGCCGTTCTTCAATGAGATCCGGTTTCGGATCCTCGAGGATCCCAACACGGCGCTTCTGGCCCTCAAGAAGGGGGAGATCGACGAGATGGCCCTCACGCCCGAGCAGTGGACCACGCAGACCGAGGGCGACTACTACGCCCGCAACACCAAGGCCACGGCGCCGGAGTGGGTCTCGTTTCACTTCAACTGGAACACCAAGAGCCCGTTCTTCTCCGACCGCCGGGTCCGCCGGGCGATGAGCTACGCCTTCGACCACGAGCGGATGCTCGAGACCACCTGCCACGGCCTCTACACCCCGGCTACGGGCATCTTCCATCCCTCTGCCTGGATGGCCACCACCAAGCCGCTCGAGCCCTACCGGCAGGATCTCGACCGGGCCGAGGCCCTCCTCGACGAGGCCGGCTGGATCGACCGCGACAACGACGGGATCCGCGACCGCGAGATCGGCGGCCGGAGCGTGCCCTTCGAGTTCACGATCCTCTGCGGCCAGCAGCCGATGGCCCAGGAAATCTGCACGCTCCTGCAGCAGAGCCTGGAGCGGATCGGGGTGCGGGTGAACGTCCGGCCGACCGAGTTCACGGTGCTCCAGCAGCAAATGCTCGAGAAGAACTTCGACGCCGCCTTCGGGGGCTGGGGGGCCGGGGCCGACCCCGACACCTCCTCCAACATCTGGGCCTCCGGCGAGGGCCGCAACTTCGGCAGCTACTCCAACCCCGAGGTCGATCGGCTGTTCGTGGAGGGCCGGGCCGAGGTGGACCGCACCAAGCGGGCCGCCAAGTATGCCCGGATCCAGGAGATCCTCTACGAGGACCAGCCCTACACCTGGCTCTACTGGCGAAACAGCTTCCACGGCTTCTCCAAAGACGTCCGCGGCTACGTCTTCAGCCCCCGCGGCCCGTTCCACTACTCCCCCGGCTTCGGCAGCCTCTGGAAGCCGGTCCCATGAGTGGTCTTCTAAACGTCTTTCCGCGAGGGGTTGCCCGTGCCAATCGAGCCGGCGTTGCTGGCAAGCGAAGGCAGGATGCCGAAAGCGCAGCCAGCATCGAGCGAGCGGAAGGCAGGATGCCGAGAGCGAGCGTCCGGCGAGATGGCACGGGCAACCCCGACCCACCCGGGCCGGTGAGTCTCGAGCACCGCGCGTGGCCCCCATGATCCACCATCTCCTGCGCCGGCTCGGCCTGGGACTGGTGACCTTGCTGCTCATCTCGTTCCTGGTCTACGGCCTGATCCGCTCGATCCCCGGCACGCCCCTGACGGTGGCCGTGGCCGAGACCGATCCCAGCCGGCGGCTCAACCCCGCCGACCTCGAGCGGATGAAGGCCGCCTACGGCCTCGACAAGCCCTGGTATCAGGCCTACTTCGTCTGGCTCGGCAACGTGGCCAAGGGCGACCTCGGCCGGAGCATCTCCCGCAAGGCGCCGGTCACGCAGCTGATCGGCGAGCGGATCGGGCCCACGCTCGCCCTCTCGGCCGGCAGCCTCCTGCTCACCTGGGCCCTCTCGATTCCGCTGGGGCTCTATGCGGCCGCCCGCAGCGGCTCACCCGACGAGCGGGGCGTGAGCCTGGTGCTCTACATGCTCTATTCGGTGCCCACGTTCGTGGCGGCGCTTGTGCTCCAGATCGTGTTCTCGGTCTGGTCGGAGGGGAAGCCCTGGGAGTTGCCGCTCTTCGGCATGACCGGCGGCCGACCTCATGCCACTCTCCCCGCCTGGCTGGCCGACGTGGCCTGGCACGCGATCCTGCCTCTGGTCTGCATGACCTACGTCAGCCTCGCCTGGTACTCGCGGTTCATCAACACGAACCTCCAGGAGGTGCTCCGCCAGGACTACATCCGCACCGCCCGGGCCAAGGGGGCGGGGCCGGTCCGGGTGCTCGTCCACCATGCCTTCCGCAACACGCTGATCCCGCTG
>CAYRNG010000106.1:0-4143 GCA_964425395.1 uncultured Candidatus Kuenenia sp.
TCGAGGAGCTGGCGGCGGGCGGCGTAGCGGGTGATAAATTCGCCGTCGGAATCGAAGGCCCGCTCAGGGTTGGCGAACGGGCCCCGAGCCGTCGCCCCCCGCACCCACCACAGCCACCAGCGGTCGGGGGCCAGGCCGAAGAACATCCGGGCGTCGGGGGAGGGCTGCACGAAGTCCCGCGGCAGCGGCGCCGTGTGGAGCGAGGCCGCCGTGAAGGCCACCATCACCCAGGCCGTGAGGGCCGCGACCAGCGGGCCGGCCGCGAGCTCGACCGGCTTGCGAAACCGGACGCGGGTCTTCGAGAGCCGGTCGGTCACCTCCCGGAAGACAAGCAGGAGCAGGCAGAACAAACCCTGGAGGACCACGAAGTCGAGCAGGTAGGTGTAGCTGGCGAACTGGGGCTCGACCCAGCGGACGAGATACGGATACCAGGCCGTCGCCAGCGAGGCGGCAAGCAGCACGTTCAAGAGCATGATCAGGCTGCTCCAGGGCCCCTCCCGCCAGAGGGCGAAGGCGACCGCCACGAACACGCCGAGGAGGATCAGCGAGACGATCATGGCTTCGGCCTCCGGGCCGGCGGCGGGCCGGCGGGGGGCGAGCGGCGCGGTCCGGCCGCCGGGGGCGCGGCGCCGCCGGCTGCCGGCCGCTGGGCGGCAGGAGCCTGAGCCGGCTGGGCGGCAGCCTGTGCCGGCGCCGGGGCGGGTGCCGCCTTGCCGGAGAGGGCCCGCTGCACCTCGTCGAGCGAGGTCGTGCCCCCGGCCACGAGGGCGAGTCCGGCATCTTGAAGGGGTATCATCCCGTCGGCCCGGGCCGCCTGGCGGAGCTGCTCGGGGCCGGCCCCGGCGGCGATCGCCTTGCGGACGGTGGTGCCGCTGGCCAGCTCGAAGGCGGCGGTGCGGCCCAGATACCCGGATCCGATGCAGAGCCGGCAGCCCTCGGCCGAGGCCTTGTGGATGTGGGGCAGCTCTTCGGCGGTCCGCTTGAGCCGGGCCAGGAGCGGCGCCGGCGGCGGCATCTCTTCGCGGCACTTGGGGCACAGCCTCCGCACGAGCCGCTGGGAGAGCGAGCCCAAGAGCGTGCTGCCGAGCTGCCGCGGCGTGACGCCGCAGGAGAGCACTCGGGCGACCGCCTCGCAGGCGTCGGCCGCCTTGAGGCTCATGATCACGAGATAGCCCTCCCCGGCCAGCCGCACGAGCTCCACCACGAAGGCCTTGTCGCGGACGTCGCGGGTCACGATCACCTTGGGGTACTCCCGCAGGCTGTCGGCGAGGGCCGCGGCCGGGGTGACGCCCGTGCGGGCGTCGAACCGCACCGGCTTGACGTTCTGGATCTCCCGCGGCGGCTGGGCGGCATCTTCGATCGAGACAAAGTCGCGGAGCAGCCGATCGGCCGACTCGACGGCCAGGTCGAAGGTGGTGGAGAGGCCGTTGGCCGATGGCGACGAGAGCAGGATCAGCCCCCGCTCGGCGGCCAGGAGCTTGCCGAGCCGCCCGGCGAGGGCGTCGTCCATGCCCAGGTCGGCAAACTTTCGAAACCCGACCGCCGGGGCCTCGATGGCGATCGAAAGCTGCTCTGCTTCCGTCGTTCGTTGCACGGTGAGCCGGGCGTTGCGGGGCTTGCCATCCACGGTGACGGCGAACGGCCCGCTGCCCTTGGCCAGATTGGCCGGCATGCCGGCGAGGGCCTTGAGGGCAGCGGCGATGGCATCGCCCACCGCCCGGCTCGAGGCGGGGGCTTCCACCCAGCGCTCCTTGTCCTTGCGGCTCTTGGGAGGCTGGCGGACCAGCGGCTTGCCCCAGACGCCATCGACCTCCTGGCGGAGCGTCGTCTCGGCGGCGTTGTCGAGCGCGAGCGTCGTGGCCCGGGCCACGACCGCGGTCAGGAGCATCTTGCGGGCCTCTTCGAATCCCGGCAGGGCGGCCGCGGCCGCAAGCCGAGCCTCGTTCTCGGCTGAGTCCTTGCCGCCGGCGGCGACGAGGGCGACGGTGGGAAGGATGTCTTCCTCGCGAACCGGCTCGCCGATTTCGATGCCCAGCGGAGTCACGAGCCCGGCCACGATCCGCCGAGCGTGGCCGGTGGTGAGGATCTGTTCGCCCGGGCTCACCTTGGCATTCCGGGTCGCGGCGTAGATCCCGACCGGCACGAGCAGCGCCACGAGCATCAGGATGATTCCCACTGCCGACCAGGGAATCCACCAGGCCAGGAGGGCCACCAGCGGCAAGGGCAGCCCGCAGACGGTGCTCCAAAAGGCCGGGGCGATGCCGTGCTTGGTGGCGTCGCGGCCCACCCAGTCCACCGTCCGCACCCAGACGAGCACGCCCAGCCACCAGAGGACGGCCGGCAGGATCGCCAAGCCGCCGCCCGGGCTCCGCCAGTCGGCCGGCAGCACCGCCGGCTCGGCCGGCCAGGGGGCCGCCGCGACGACCGCGGGCAGGATGGCCAGGCCGCCTCCGAGGGCGGCGCGGAAGCGGCTGCCGGAGCGCATCACGAGACTCCGATCCCCTTGAGGGCCATCATCAGCGCCTCGCGGTTGGGGGCGATCTCGAGGGCGTCCTTGCGGTCGATGAGCTCCTGGTCGATCAGGCTCTTGAGGCTCATGGTGAAGTCCTGCATCCCGTCGCGGTGCGACTTCCGGATGTGGTCGGGCAGTTGCGAGTCGTGCCCCTCGAGGATCAGCTTCCGGACCATCACGTCGAAGAACATGATCTCGACCACCGGCACCCGGGAGAGCCCCAGCTCCTTGGCCCGCGGGCCTTCGGCCTTGATCAGCTTCTGGCCCACGATCCCCTTCATGTTGTTGGCGATCGCGCTGCGGAGGGCGCCGTGCATCTCCTCGGGAAAGAGGTCGAGGATCCGACCGATCGTGGTCGAGGCGCTGGCGGCATGGATCGTGCCGAACACGAGGTGGCCTGTTTCGGCGGCGTGGATCGCCGTCATAAAGGTCTCCTCGTCTCGCATCTCGCCCACCAGGATGATGTCGGGATCTTCGCGGACGGCATGCTTCATCCCGATTGCGAAGTCCTTGACGTCCTGGCCGATCTCCCGCTGGTTGATCAGGCACTTGTCTTCGGTGAACACGAACTCGATCGGATCCTCGAGCGTGAGGATGTGCTTGCGGTAGCTGCGGTTGATGTAGTTGAGCATCGCGGCGATCGTGGTGCTCTTGCCGGAGCCCGTCACGCCGGCCAGCAGGACCAGCCCTTGGTCGTAGTTGCAGAGCCGCTCGATCGCCGGCGGCAGATGGAGCCCCTCGAAGTTGGGAATCGAGTTGTTGACCCGGCGGGCCACCATGCCGAGGGAGCCCTGCTGGGTGAGCAGGTTCACGCGAAACCGCCAGTTGACGCCGTCCACCGCCGTGACGTGGGCGAAGTCGCAGCCCCCCTCGGCCTCCAGGATCCGCTGCCGCCGCTCGTCGAGCATCGGCAGGCAGAGCCGCCGCATCTGCTCGTCGTCGATCCGCGGCGCCTTGAGGGGCTGGAGCGAGCCCTTGACGCGGATGATCGGTGGCTGGCCGACCTTGAGGTGGAGGTCGCTGCCGGAAAACTTGACGAGCGCCTCGAAGAGCCGGTCGATCTCGAGCCGGGGCTTGGATGGGGCGGCGGAGCCGGCAGCCGCAGCGGGCGGGGGGGCGGCGGGCTGGGAGGATTCGAGCATCGACATGGGAGCGAATGCGGGGGGCCGGCGGCGGGAAGGGAGTCAGGAAGCGGGCGGCCGGACCGGGATGCCCCGCCGCGCGAACAGCTCCTTGACCTCGCGAATCGTACACTGCCCGAAGTGGAAGATGCCAGCGGCCAGGACGGCATCCGCTCCCCCCCGCTCGACGGCCTCGGCGAGGTGCTCCGGCCGGCCCGCCCCGCCGCTGGCCACGACCGGGATCCCGACCGCCCGGCTGACGGCGGCGGTGATCTCCAGGTCGTAGCCCTCCCGCGTGCCGTCGCGGTCCATGCAGGTCAGCACGATCTCCCCGGCCCCGAGCGACTCGACTTGCCGGGCCCAGGCCACCGCCTCGAGGCCCGTCGGCACGCGGCCGCCGTTGACGAACACCTCCCAGACCTCGCGGCCGTCCCGGACGACCCGCTTGGGGGCGATGTTGACCACGGGCGCGCAGCTGCCGAGCCGGGCCGGGGACCGCCGGGGCCGGGC
>CAYRNG010000107.1:0-6407 GCA_964425395.1 uncultured Candidatus Kuenenia sp.
GGGGATACCGGCAAGCGGCTCACCCCTGACGAGCGGCGGAAGCAGAAGAAGCAGCGGGAAAAAGAGCTTCGCCGTCGGAAGCGGAGCGGACAGGAGTAGGTTGCGGGTCTTGTAGGTCCGGGCCGCCGGCACGGGCTATCGAACTGCGACGCGGGGTGGAGCGCGGGGCGAGGGTCTGACCCACCGTCCCCGGGCGTCCCCGGGCTCGCGCCCCGGGGTTCTTGGGGCACGCGAGACGCTCATAGAAACCCCTGGCGCTAGCCAGGGGACGGTGCGTGGAGGCGGAGAGAGCGACCCACCAGTGGGGCGCGCGAGACGCTCATAGAAACCCCTGGCGCTAGCCAGGGGACGGTGCGTAGAGGCGGAGCGAGCGACCCACCAGGAAATCCGGGTCGCCGGCACCGTTGCCGGTGACGCACAACCCCCCAAGAATCCGGAATTTTTCGAGAAAAACAGGCTTTCCCGGCCGCCCCTTGGGTTTCGGCGGCCATCGGGTACGCTACAAGGTCGGCATCTATCAGTTCGACCAGCGCGAGGATCTCGACTGTGGCAGTGGCGATTCGGATGAAGCGGATGGGGCGGAAAAACCGCGAGTATTACAGGATTTGCGCGACCGACCGGCGGAGCCCCCGCGACGGCCGCGTCATCGAGGAACTCGGCACCTACGATCCCCACGTGCCCGAGACCGACGCCCGCTGCACGCTCAACGCCCCGCGGGTTGACTACTGGCTCTCGGTCGGCGCCCAGCCCAGCGACAATGTTCGCGTCCTGATCAAGAAGTACGGCACTGCCGGCACCCATCTCAAGCAGATGGAAGATGCCCGGGCCCGGCTCAAGCTGCCCAAGGCGATTCCCGACGCCGGCCCGCCGGCCTTCGTGCCGGAGGTCAAAGAGCCCGAACCCGAAGCCCCGCCCGCCGAGCCGGTCGAGGCTGTTGCGGCCGAGCCGGTCGAGGCCGTGGCGGCCGCTGAAGCCCCTCCGGCCGCCGAGGCTGCTCCCGCCCCCGAGGCGGTCGCTGCCGAAGCGACGGAAGTGACCGCCGCGGTGGCAGGCGAGCCGGCCGCGGCCGAGCCGCCGGCTGAGGAAGCCAAGAGCGAGTAGCCGAAGAATGACCTTGCCACCGGTCGGGTCTCTTCCCCTCCCGAGCCGTGCCTTGCCGCCATGCGCATCGACATCCTCACCCTGTTCCCCGAGATGTTCACGGGCTTCCTTCAGGGAAGCCTGCTCGGGGCGGCACGGGAAGCGGGCCTGCTCGACATCCATCTGACCGACATCCGCGACTTTGCCGCGGGGCCGCACCGGCAGGTCGATGACCGGCCCTTCGGGGGCGGCCCGGGGATGCTCCTGATGCCGGGACCGGTGGTGGCCTCGATCGAGGCGGTCCAGAGTCAGGCGACCCCTCCTGGCCAGGTGATCCTGCTCACCCCCGGCGGTCGACGGCTCGACCAGGGGCTTGTCGAGGAGCTCGCCGGCCGCGACCGGCTGGTGCTCGTCTGCGGCCGCTACGAGGGCTTCGACGCCCGGGTCGCCGAGTCGGTCGGCGCCGAGGAGATCTCGATCGGCGACTACGTCTTGTCGGGCGGCGAGGTGGCGGCGATGGTCGTCGTCGATGCCGTGGCCCGGCTCGTGCCCGGCGTGCTCGGCGACGCCGAGAGCGCCCGGCAGGATTCCTTCTCGGGCCCCGAGCGGCTCGTGGAAGGCCCCCAATACACCCGGCCGCGCGAGTTTCGCGGCCTGCACGTGCCCGAGGTGCTGCTCTCGGGCGACCACCGGCGGATCGAGGCCTGGCGGCAGGAGCAGGCCGTGGCCGCGACCCGCCGGCGGAGCACCGCCACACCGATGCCGGGCCTAGCCCGGAGGAGCGACCCGTGACCAGCATGAACCGCAAGATCCTCGCCCTCGTGGAGGCCTCGAGCCTCAAGCCCGAGGTGCCCTCCTTCGAGATCGGCGACACCGTCGATGTCCACACCCGGATCCTCGAGGGAGACAAGGAACGGATTCAGATCTTCAATGGCCTGGTGATCGCCAAGGCCGGTTCCGGAAGCCGGGAGACCTTCACGGTCCGGCGGATCGTAGCCGGCGAAGGGGTGGAGCGAAAGTTCCCCCTCCACTCACCCAAGATCGCCACCATCCAGGTGAAGCGGTCGGGCGTGGCCCGGCGGGCCAAGCTCTACTCCCTCCGCGACCGCTCCGGCAAGGCGACCCGCCTCCGGGAGAAGCGGGAGGAGACGGCCGCCGCCGAGGCCAAGGGGGCCGCGGCCAAGGGGAAGCCCAAGAAGAAGGCCGCCGCCGGGGCCTGACGGGAGGCCGGGATGCCCTCCGACCGCGATGCCCTCGGCCGCCGGGGGGAGGACGAGGCGGCCCGCCATCTCCGGTCGCTCGGCTACCGGATCGTGGGCCGCCGCGAGCGGGTCTTGCGGGGCGACATCGACATCGTGGCCCTGGACGGCCGAACGGTGGTGTTCGTCGAAGTGCGGAGCCGGACTTCCACCGCCCATGGCCATCCGGCCGAGACAGTCGGCCCGCGGAAGCAGCGGCGGATCGCCGAACTGGCCGCCGCCTACATCCGCCGTCACCGGCTCGAGGATGAGTCGGTGCGGATCGACGTGGTGGCGGTCACCTTCCCGGCCGCCGGGCCGCCGGTCGTGGAACACTACCAGAACGCCTTCGACAGCCCCTGGTGAATGTGTCTATTCGGGAAGCGGTAGCGGGGCGAGTTCCTCCGCGGCCGCGAAGGTCTGGAGGCCGCCGGTGGGCAGGCGGCGGGCCAGCTTGTCGAACCGGAGGCTCGCCTGGCTGGCGGCGGTCCGGTCGGGCACGCGGCGGATGAGGACGCCGGCCACCTGCCCCGGCCGGCGGCGGGCCACGGCGGCGTAGACCTCGGGATCCCGCTCGCCCGAGTCGCCCACCAGCACGAACCGCCGGCCGGGGAAGTCGGCCATGATCTGCTCGATGGCCCGCCGCTTCGACCGCTTCCGGGCCGTCAGCCGGCCGAGCGGGGTCGTGTCTTTGAGCCCGAAGAGCTTGAGGTGCATCGAGCCGGAGGGCAGGCCGGCGGTGCCCAGAAAGTCGCACAGGCAGTCGGACAATTGCCAGGGGCTGGCCGAGACGTAGTGAAAGACCGCCCCCGCCTCGGCCCAGCGGCGATAGGCCTCGGGCATCCCCGGGACGGCGGCGAACTCCCGCAGGAGGGTGTTCCGCAGCAGTTCCCGCCGGTCGGCCACGTTGCTCACCTTGACCGTGTCGTCGATGTCGGAAATCACCGACACCCCTTCCCGGTCCACGAGGTGGATCCGGCCGACCGCGGCCGGCTCCTCCCCCTCCTCGTCGGCCACCGACTGGTAGCCCAGCCAGCCCGCCGCCGGGTCGGACCCCGACGCGAGCCGGGCGACGACGTCATCGGCCAGGTCGAGCGTGGCCCGGAAGTGGCCGCTCCGGTCGCTGGGGCCGGCCTCGTAGACTTGGGTTCCCAAGGCCACCTGCACCTGCCGGCCGGCGACCCGCTGAAACAGGAAGGATTCGGCCCGGCGGCGGAAGATGTCGCTCTCGAGGTCGGCCTCATCGAGCTCCAAAAGCCGCTTCAAAACAGCCACCAACAGGCTCCGCCGGCGGCTCTTCTCGGGCAGCGGCCGCGACACCATCCCCGCCACGGTGGCCCGCCAGCCGGAGGCCGTGCGGTGGGCGTAGGTGGGGAAGAAGGCGATCATGCGGCCGCCGGAGAGCTCGTTCGCTTGAAATTGGGTGCCGCTCATCTTACAACCGGCCCCGACGGCGGGCCGCTCGGACGGCAGGGCCGCCGCTATCCCGGAGGAATCGATGGGCGTCAAAAAGTCTGGCAAAGGCCGCCGCAAGCTCGGTCAAAAAAAGCGGCGGATGCGGGCCCGGATTCGGCACCGCAAGGGCTGACGCCGTCGGCCAGTGTCCAGACGCCTCCTTTGGCTTCGTGCTCTGGTCGCTTCCGCCGGCACGATCGGCACAGCTTCGCGACCAGCGCGGTCGCGGCCGGCCAGACCGGCTGCCGGCGAGTTGCCCCGCGTCAACTGTGGGGTAGGGTTGCAGGCTTTCGCCGAGGTCACCCGCAGGTTGCGGGCTGCGGCCGGTCGGGGCGGAGGCGGCAAGGCTGTCAGGAGACGGAGCGATGCGTGCACGCGGATGGAGTGGCTGGCCGCTGGTGGCGGCGGCGATCGTCGTGGCCGGGGCTGCCGGTGGCTGCAAGACCCTGAGCGAGCGCTACATCGCGCTCGAGGTCTGGAAGTATGAGCGGTGCTTCGGGCACCTGCCGCCGGGATTCGTCCCGCCGGGTGCACCGGCCGCGGCGGCCGGCGGGTCGCCGGGACGGGTCTGCGGGCAGGGCATGCCGATGTCTGCTCCGATGGGCTGCAACGAGTGCGGCGGCGGGTTTGCCGACGGTGGCATGCCAGTGGGCGTGCCGATGGGCATGTCGGGCGGCGTGCCGACGGCGGCGGCGACCGGCGTCACGGCCGGCCGACCCGTCGTGATCTCCGACGAGCTCGTCGTGCCGTAGGCGAGGGCCCTTCAGCCGAGCGTCTCGGCCGGCCCGGGAAAGCTGCCGGCCTCGACCTCGGCCCGCCAGGCGGCCAAGGCCCCGGCCATCGTGCCGGCTGAGTCGGCGTAGCGACGGACGAACCGCGGCACCCGGCCGGCCGAGAGGCCGACCAGGTCGTGCATCACGAGCACCTGCCCGCTGCAGTCGGGGCCCGCCCCGATCCCGATCGTGGGCACGGAGAGCTCGGCGGTGATCGCGGCGGCCACCTCCCGGGGGATGCACTCGAGCACCACCCCGCAGGCGCCGGCGGCCGCCGCGGCCCGGGCGTCGGCCGCGAGCTGCTCGCCGTCCCGCTGGATCCGGTAGCCGCCGAGCTGGTGGACCGCCTGGGGCCGGAGGCCGACGTGGCCGAAGACGGGAATCCCGGCCGCCACGAGGGCCGCGATCACGTCGGCCTGCCCGGCGGTTCCCTCGAGCTTGACGGCCTGGCAGCCGGTTTCCTTGAGCACCCGGGCGGCGGCCCGGATCGCGGCCCTGCGGCCGAGGTGCTGGACGGGAAACGGCAGATCGACCACCACCAATGCCCGCCGCACCGCCCGGGCCACGATCTCGCCGTGGTAGATCATCTGCGCGAGCGTGGCGGGGATGGTCGAGTCGCGGCCGGCCACCACCATCGCCACGCTGTCGCCCACCAGCACGCAGTCAACGCCCGCCTCGTCGGCCAGCCGCCCCGTCGGCCAGTCGTAGGCGGTGACCATCGTGAGCCGCCGGCCGGCGGCCCGGGCCGCGGCCAGATCGTGGACGGTCACCCGCCGGGGCGGGACGGCCCCTGACTCCGGGCCCGGCCGAGCGGTCATGAGAGGCCCTTGAAGAAGTCGTCGAGCCCCTTATCGTCGCCCGCCGGTGCCTCGTCGGCCACCGGCCATTGGGGCTCGTCCTCGTCGGCCTCTCCGCCGGCGGCATCCAGGAAGCCGAAGCCTTCGGCCGCCGGAGCTTCAGCGGCCGGCTCATCACCGGCATCCGTGTCGGATTCGCCGACCGCGGGGGCAAGTTCCTCGCCGGCCGGCTCGAGCGGCTCGACCTCCGGCTCGGCAGCGGCCTGCGGTGGCAAAGGCTCGGTGGCCGCAGTCGCAGCCGGGGGGAGCTCTGCAGCCTCGATCGGGATCGTGTCGCTGTCGTGATCGGGCTGGCCGCCGGATACGGAAAAGTCGATCCGGAAGCTGACGGTGCCCAGCTTGACCGCGCTTTTGGTGGTCACCGGCATCGCCACCTTGGGCTCGAGCGGCTTGCCGTTCAAGAGCGTGCCGTTGGTGGAGCCCAAATCCCGGAGGCAAACCGTGCCCGCCTCGTCCACGAAAAACTCGCAGTGCCGACGGCTCACCGAGTCGGCCGGAATGCGGAGCTTCACGTCGGCTGAGTCGGAGCGGCCGATGACCACAGGCAGCCGCTTGGTGTGGACCCGGGGCTTGCCGGAGGTCGATTTGAAAAGAAAGCGGACTTCCATCGGGGCCAAGTCAAGACGGGAGGGGAGCCGAAAGGGGATTCCGCGGGCGTGTCCTTGTGGTGACGCCGCAAACGACCTGCTCCGCCGATTCTAAACCCGCCGGCCGGGCGAACAAACGCCCCTTGCCCAGCCGTCCTAAAAACCGCCGGCCGCCGGGGCGGGTGACCTTGCGGCACCCCGGAACCGCCCTATAATCGCTGGGTTCCCGCGGAATGGCCGGCGGCGAGCGGCTTCTGCCGCCCGCCCGCCCGACCCGTCCGGCGGAGCCCACGCGGGTGTAGCTCAGTTGGTAGAGCACCACGTTGCCAACGTGGTTGTCGTGGGTTCGAATCCCATCCCCCGTTTTCGTTTTCCCCGCCTCTCCCGTCCCCGGAAGTGCCGATGTCGTCCAGTTCC
>CAYRNG010000108.1:0-5047 GCA_964425395.1 uncultured Candidatus Kuenenia sp.
GGAGCCTGCTCGACCACTCGATGCTGGTCTACGCCAGCGGCCTTTCCGACGGGAATCGGCACCGCCACGACGACCTGCCGGTGGTCTTGGCCGGCCGGGCCGGCGGGCGGCTGGCCGCCGGCCGGCACGTCAGGCTCCCCGGCGAGCAGCCGATGACGAACCTCTACCTCACGATGCTCGACCTCGTCGGCGCCCCGCAGCCGGCATTCGGCGACTCGACCGGCCCGCTCGACGCCGTCCGGGCCTGAGCGGCCGCGGTTACCAACTCGCGAGGCGAAAAGGGTGACATTCCCCTGCGGGGACAGTCCCCCGGGGCCACGGCCGCTCGATGAACTGCACGGCGGCGGCGAACCGTTTCCGGTCCGAAGGCGTACACTTCTGGTTGTTGCGGCACCTGCCGCGGCAGGCTTTCCCACGGATGAGGCCCCTGCGATCGACTTCCCCGGCGCCACGCTTTCTGCCGCCGAGCCGCGTCGCCCCCCGGCGGGGGCTGGCGATCTGGCCTGGTTCTCGATCGCCACCGACGTCGCGCTCGGGGGCGAGCCGGTCGGCGAGTGGCTCGTCGCGTCGCCGGTCGGGCTGGCCGTGGCAGAACGGGAGGTCGCCCGCGGCGAGCGGCCGGCCGCTGGCGGTGCGTCGCGGGAAATTCACTGGGGCGAAATCGACCGGATCCGCACGGCGGCCGGCATCGGGGGCGGGATGCTGCAGGTCCGAGTGGGGGGCGATTGGGTCGATTTTGTCCGCTACTCAAACGCTCTGGCCGGCCGGTTTCACAAGCTCGCCCGGGCCCTGGAGATCGCCCGCGAGACAGCGGCCGAGGCCGGCGGGCCCGTCGCCGAACCGGAGTTCGACCGCGGCACCCTCGACCCGCCCCACTGCTCGGATTGCTCGCTGCGGCTGCCGACCGCCGACGACGCCTGCCCCCGGTGCCTCCAGAAGGGGCGAATCGTGCGGCGGGTGGCCGACCTCGTGGCTCCTCACGCCCGCGGCGCGACGGCCCTGGTTGTGCTCACGATCCTTGGGGTGGCGGCCGAACTCGTGCCCCCCAAGCTTCAGCAGTATCTCGTGGACGACATCCTCTCGGCCGGCAACGCGGGCGGCCCGGCGGCCGGCGATGCCCTGCCCGACTTCCGCACGGCCCTGCTCGTGGTCGTGTTGGCCCTGGCCGCTTCGCGGGTGCTGCTCTCGGTCGTCGCCGTCTTCAAGGGTCGGCTGGCCTCGGTGATCGGCTCGAGCCTCACCGCGGGACTTCGACAGGAGATGGTGGACAAGCTTCAGAGCCTGTCGGTGGCCTACTACGACCGCCATCAGGTGGCCTCGATGATCAGCCGCGTGGCCCACGACAGCGAGGTGCTTCACGGCCTCGTCCAGCAGTTCACCGGCGGGTTTCTCCTCCAGATCGTGCAGCTGGTGGCCGTGGGGGCGATGCTGTTCTGGATCAATCCCACGCTCGCGGCCTGCACGCTGATCCCGGTGCCGCTGGTGATCCTCGGCTCGTGGATCTTCTGGCGGCACGTCTACCCCCGCCACTACCGGCTCTGGGACGCCTCGAGCAAGCAGATGGCCGTGCTTTCGGGCATGCTCTCGGGGATCCGGGTGGTCAAGGCATTCGGCCAGGAGCCGGGCGAACGGGATCGGTTCCGCTCGGCCAGCGAGCACCTCCGCGGTTGGCGGCAGTGGGTGGACCTGACCGGCTCGACCTACTCCGCCGCGATGCAGATCGTGTTCAGCCTCGGGGGGCTGATCGTGTGGTACGTCGGCGGCCGGGACGTGCTCGGCCAGAAAATGTCGCTCGGGCAGCTGATCGCGTTTTTGGCCTATCTCGCGATGTTCTACGCCCCGCTCGGCGCCCTTTCGAGCTTCACCACCTGGCTGACGAGCTTTCTTTCGGGGAGCAAGCGGGTGCTCGAACTGCTCGACACGCCGGCCCTGATCCCCGAGCCGGCCGAGCCCGTGGCCTGGGAGGAGCCCCGCGGCCAGATCGCCTTTCGCGACGTGACCTTCGGCTACGACGAGCATCAGCCGGTGCTCCACGACGTCTCGTTCGCGGTGGCCCCCGGCGAGATGATCGGGATCGTGGGCCGCTCGGGGTCGGGCAAGTCCACGCTCGTGAACCTCTTGGCCCGGTTCCACGACGTCCAGCAGGGCAGGATCGAGATCGACGGGATCGACATCCGCCGCCTGCCCACGCGGCTGTTGCGGGAACGGCTGGGGATCGTGTTCCAGGAGTCGTTTCTGTTTCGGGGCACGATCTGGAAGAATCTCGCCTACGGCCGGCCCGCCGCCACGATCGAGGAGGGGCTGGCCGCGGCCAAGGCGGCCGGGGCCCACGACTTCCTCTGCCGCCAGCCGGCCGCCTACGAGACGCTGCTCGGCGAGCGGGGAGCGGGACTCTCCGGCGGCGAGAAGCAGCGGCTCTCGATTGCCCGCACGCTCCTGGCCGACCCGGCGGTCCTGGTGCTCGACGAGGCGACGAGCTCGATCGACGCCGAGGCCGAGCGGGAGATCCAGCGGGCCCTTGCGGCCCTGATCCAGGGCCGAACCACGATCGCGATCGCCCACCGGCTCTCGACCCTGCGAAACGCTGACCGGATCATGGCCTTCGACCGCGGCCGGCTGGTGGAGGAGGGCACCCACGCCGAGCTGCTCGCGGCTGACGGCCTCTATGCCCGGCTCGTGCGGATCCAGACGCAGGTCTCGCGGCAGCCCACGGTCGATGCGCTCCTGGCCGGGCCGCCTGAGCCCGCGGCGAATGGCTCGCCGGTGGACGCCGTGGCCGAAACCAATGGTTGCGCGGCCGCAACCGCGGCCAGTGGCGACGGTAGTGGGAACGGCGGCGACGACGAGCCGGCCGAGTCGCAGGCCAGGATTCGGTGGCTCGACCCCGAGAGGCACCGGTTTGTCCGGGGCGACCACGGGCGGATCGAGCTTTGGCAGGGCCCTGAGCGGCTGGCCGCCGGCGTGTTCGTGGTGGCCACGTTTCCGGCGACGCGGCCGGAAGAGTATCTCTCGGTCCGCGGCTGGGACGACGACGGCGAGGAGCGGGAGCTCGGCATGATCCGGCAGCTGGCCGACTGGCCGGCGGCCGCCCGGGGAATCGTGGGCGACGCGGTGGCCCGGCGGACGCTTGTGCGCTCGATCCGCCGGATCCACGACCTCCGGCTGGCCCGGGGCTACCTCGACTTCGACGTCGAGACCGACGCCGGCCGGCGGACCTTCACGACCCGCTGGACCCAGAGCCAGGCCGTCGATTTCGGATCCAACGGCAAGCTCTTGACCGACACCGAGGACAACCGCTGGGTGGTGCCCGACGTGGGCGACCTGCCCAAGGCCGACCGGGAGAAGTTCGAGCGGTTCGTCTACTGGTGAGGAAGGCCCGGGCAGGCCCGGCCCGCTCAGCCCAGGATGCGACCTGAGTGCAGGTCCTCGAGGAACTGCGGCCCGGGGACGACATCGATCCCGTCAACCTCGAGCCGGTCGGTGCCCGTGTAGACGATGTATCCCTGCCGGACCTGCGCGCCGCACTCCCGGCCCAGCGTCTTGAGCCCGCCGGTCCAGTGCGGCTTGAATTTCCCGCCGAGCTTCGCCTCGATGGCCACGAACTGCCGCGGCCCGGAGAGCGTCTTCGGCCGCGTCTGGACGAGGAAATCGACGTCGAATCCCCCGCTGACCGAATAGTGGAAGATCGGCCGCTCTTTTCCAGCGAGTGCCGCCCAGCCGCGGAGTTCGTGATGCAGGAGGGCCTCGAAGGCGAAGCCCTTCCAGACCGAATCGACCCGTTCGCGAACCAGGCCGGCTGCGGCCCGGGCCACGCCGGTGTCGAACAGAAAAAACTTTGGGTGCGTCGTTTCCTTGGTCCGGATTCCCAGGGTGGCCGCCGGCACACGGGAGGCGAGGAGCGTATCCTCGAGAATCTGGAAATACCGCTCCACGGTACCCCGCTTCACCGCCGATTCCCGCGACAGATTCTCGATGTTGAGAATCTGGCCGTTGTAGAGGCCGGCTACCTGGAGCACCCGAACGAAGGGATCGAGGCTGCGGACGAGCGCTTCGGCCGTGATCTCCTCCTTCAGGTAGGTGTCGACGTAGGTGGCCAGCGTGGCGGCACGATGGACCGGATCGCCGACCACCAACGGCAGGGTGCCCCACTCGCAGGCCTCGTCGATGGTCCAGCGGGAGTGGTACTCCGGCCACAGAAATGGCAGCATCGAAACCTGCAGGGCCCGCCCCGCAAGCAGGTTCGCCCCCGCCCGACGAAGCTTTCGCGCGCTCGAACCGGAGAGGGCGAATTCGATGCCCCGGTGCTGCTCGTACAGGCGATGCACCTCGTTGAGCAATTCCGGGATCCGCTGAATCTCGTCGATCACGACCCAATCGCCCCGCCGCAGGGGAGCGACCAGCTGGGCGAGCGACGCCGGATCACGGCTGAGGGCGAGAAAGCGGTCTGAATCGAGGAGGTCGATGACCAGCGCCTGGGGAAAGGCCTGCCCGAGCCAGGTGGACTTTCCGGTGCCCCGCGGGCCCAAAAGCAGAAACGTCTTGACCGGAGGGCTGACCACGCGGTCGATCCGCGGACCCGCCCGGGTCGGCATTTTCTTCTTCGTCATAGAAGAAAATGCTACGTTTTCTTCTGTGTGTCGGCAAGCGGGGCCTGCGGCCCGGCATTCCTGCGGGGGCCGGCTGCCGGCCTGGCGGGCCCGGGCCGCGGAGGGGGCCGGACCGCAAGGCCACCATCGAGTCGATGGCCGGCCGGGAAACGACTCAGGCGGCGGCTCGTTTCCGAGCCGCCGCCTGAGACTTGTTCACTCCGTGACGATGCAGTGGCCGCCAAAGGCCAAGATCGCGACCTGATCGGGCTCAGGACCGCCGGCGGCGAGCGGCCGCGTAGCAGCCTAGGCCGAGGGCCGCAGCCGTCAGCACGAAGGTCGAGGGCTCGGGGACGGCTTGGACGGAGGTGGCGAGAGGAAGGCCAGCCTCAGCGGTCCAAGTTGAACCTCCATCTCCCGATTGAAACCCACCGACATACACGTAGCCTGAGGAATTCTGT
>CAYRNG010000109.1:0-2591 GCA_964425395.1 uncultured Candidatus Kuenenia sp.
TCCGACCCAATACCCTCCGGGGGGGTGTGAAGCGAAGGGGTAAGCCCCCGCGCAACATCCAATCATTCAGTAATCTCCGAAAACTCTCGGATCTAACGAATTTTCTGTTTGTCCGGTTTTGGCCGCTTTCCGGGGCAACGGCCCGGCGGAGCGGTTTCTGGCAAAAATCCCCGTTAGATTGGGCCCTTCTCCGGGGAAACCAGGGGTGACCCGTTCGCCGAGTCGGTCTGCCCGGAAAGCCCCCGCACCCCCCGTCATGGACCGCTCGAATCTCGCTGGGTGCCCGAACGAAGCCGACGCCGCCGACGCGGCCGAGTCGGCCTTTGTGACTGCACTCGTGGCCCATCAACGGCGGATTTACGCCTACCTCGCGGCCCTGGTGCCGACGCCGAGCGACGTCGAAGACGTCTACCAGCAGACCTGCCTGGCCCTGTGGCGGAAGCGGGAGCAATACGATCCCGGCCGGGCGTTCTTCCCCTGGGCCTGCGGCTTCGCCCGCAACGAAGTCTTCAAGTATGTGAAGGCCTCGCGGGCGTTTCGCGTGCATCTCTCCGACGAACTGCTCGAATCGCTCGCCAGCGAGCAGGCTGCCGCCGACACGCTCGCGGAAGCCCGCCGGCAGGCGGTTGATGCCTGCCTGGCCAAACTTCAGCCGCGGCAGCGATCGCTGCTCGAGCGTTGCTACCAGGGCCTGGAGACGATCAAGGGGGTCGCGGCCGAAATGGGAATCTCGCCGGCGGCCCTGACGATGCGGCTGCAGCGGATTCGCCACACGCTCGTCCGCTGCGTCGAGAAGACGATCCGGGCCTCGGGGGAGGCGGGATGACTCGATCAGGCGAGGCCGCGAGGCCGCGAGACGACGACGGCGCCGGCTGGCTGCCGGCGGCCGACAGCGAGTTGTCGCGGCTGATTGCCGCGATGTGCGGCGGCACGGCTACCCACGCCGATCGCGATCGGCTGGAGATCTTGCTCGGCGACCCGGCGGCGCGACGGGCCTATCTCGCGTTCATGGGGCTGCACGGGGAACTCCTGTGGCGGCATGCCCACGGCGGCAGCGCGACGGCAGATCAGCCCGCCCCGGCGGCCGGCGGCGGAAGCCGGGCAGGCCATCCGCGTGGCGGCGACGACCGCCGAGCGGCATTCGTCGGGCTCCGCGGCCGGCTCGTCGGGCTGCTCGGTGAGTTGGCCGCGACGATCCAAAAGCCCGCCCCGCTTTCGATGCTCATCGCGGCGGTCCTGCTCGGCGGCGCGTTGCTCGTAGCCAGCGTGACGTCGCTGGCCCCCGCCCCGCCGCCAGCCGTCACCGACGTGGTCGGCCGGATCACGGGCCTCCACGAGCCTCGCTGGGCCGGCAGCGGCCCGGCCTGGGGGGTGTGGTCGCCGGTGGGCACGGGCTCGAGGCTCGAACTTGCCTCGGGGCTGGCCGAGGTGTCGCTGCTCGGGGGCGGCCGGATCATTCTCGAGGGCCCGACCGTGCTCGAGGTCTTGGCCGCCGATCGGGTTGCGGTCGAGCGGGGGACGGTGGCGGCCCGCTGCGACGGACGAGGCGGGGCCGGCAACACGATTCCGCTGACGATCGAGACCCCTTCGGTCGTGATCGAAGATCTGGGCACGGAGTTCGGCGTCGGCGTGGCGGGCGACGGCACGGCCGACGTGCACGTCTTCGAAGGGCTCGTGCAGCTGCGGCCAGCCGTGATGGCCGAGGACGCGGTTTCCCCGCGGCTGGCGGCGGGCGATGCCCGGCAGGTCTTGCGGGACGGCCGGGTGCGGCCGGCCACGGCGGGCTTCGCCCGTCGGATCGTGCGGGTCTTTCCCGGCCGCGAGCCGCCTGAGCCGCCGCCGGAGTGGGTTGCCGAAGAGGCGGTCGTGGTCTACTCCGATCGTTTTACCGGCAGCGGCGACCCCGCCGGCACGATGCCGGCGGCACGCGGCGGCGTCGGTGACGTTGCCTGGCATGCCGTCGGGGAAACCTGGTCGCTCGGCGGCGGGCTTCGCCGCGGGGCGGCGGCGGGCAACGTGGGCAGTTCCATCTGTCTGCCGCTCGAGCCGGAGCCCGGGTGTGTCTATCAGGTGTCGGTGACGCTCGACGTCTCCGCCGGCGGTGGCGGCTGTGGGGCGATCGGGTTTCTCCAGCGCCGCGACGGGCTGTTTTTCGGCGACATCGCCAGGGGAGAGGCGTCGCGAGCCGGGTATGCCTGGATGGCCCAGCGGCACGAGCTGGACCCGCTGTACGGCGGCAACTTCGCGGCTGCCGGCCCGGGAATCGCGGGCAAGATCGAAGATGTCGATTATCAGTTCGGCCGCCGCCGCAGGATGGTGCGGCTCGACACGCGGGGCCGGCTGTGGCGGGCCACGTTCTTCGTCGATGAGAAACTCGTCGCCTGGCGCGTCTACGACCAGCCGCCGCCGATTCGGTTCGTGGGGCTGGGAGCGTTCGCGGGTGCTACCGCGAACTTCACCGACTTCCGGGTCGAAGTCTGGCGGCCGGCATCCGCCGCAGTTGAAGACTGACGGCGGACCTGGCGGAAGCGACGCCTTGGTCGGGGTCGAGCGTCCACACGCCAGGCTCGCTGGCCGCCGGCGGCACCGGC
>CAYRNG010000110.1:0-6182 GCA_964425395.1 uncultured Candidatus Kuenenia sp.
CCCCTTCTTGGCCAGGAAGGTGAGCAGGTCGGCGACGCGGCAGGAGTAGCCCCACTCGTTGTCGTACCAGGCGACGACCTTGACGAAGTTGCCCAGGCCCACCGTGTCGATCCCTGAGAAGATCGAGCTGTGGGGATCTTTCTTCATGTCGGTCGAGACGAGCGGTTCGTCGGTGTAGCGGAGGATGCCCTGGAGCGGCCCCTCGGCCGCCTTCTTCATGGCGGCGTTGATCTCCGCCGGCGGAGCGTCCTTCGACAACAGCGCCGTAAAGTCCACCACGCTGACCGTCGCGACCGGCACCCGGAAGGCCATCCCAGTGAACTTGCCCTGCAACTCCGGAATCACCAGGCCCACGGCCTTGGCGGCCCCGGTGCTCGAGGGAACGATGTTGAGCGCCGCGGCCCGGGCGTCGCGGAGGTCCTTGGCGGCGGTATCGACCGTCTTCTGGGAGTTGGTGTAGGCATGGACCGTGGTCAGCAGGCCCCGCTCGATCCCGAAGGTCTCGTGGAGCACCTTGGCCACCGGCGCCAGGCCGTTGGTGGTGCAGGAGGCGTTGGAGATCACGTGGTGCTTGGCCGAATCGTACATCGAGTCGTTGACGCCCAGCACGAGCGTGAGATCCTCGTTCTTGGCCGGGGCCGAGATCACCACCTTCTTGACGCTGTCCCGCTTGTGGGCCACGGCCTTGGTGGCGTCGGTGAAGAAGCCGGTGCTCTCCACGACGATCTGCACGCCTTCGCTGCCCCAGGGGATCTGGCCCGGCTCCCGCTCGGCGAAGACCTTGATCTTCCGGCCGTCCACGACGATGTCGTTGCCCTCGTGGGTCACCTTGCCAGCGAAGGGGCCGTAGTTGGAGTCGTAGGCCAAAAGGTGGGCGTTGGTCTTGGCGTCGGTCAGGTCGTTGATCGCCACCACCTGGACCTCGCCGTCGAGGCCGTACTTCTCGTAGATGGCGCGGTAGGTGAGGCGGCCGATGCGGCCAAAACCATTGATGCCGACGCGGATGGGCACGGCGAGTCTCCTAGAGAGCGAAGGGTGGGGAGCGAGGAGTCACAATTCAGCCCGGGTGGGTCCGCGACGCCGCGGGGGGCCGGGAAGGGAGTGCGGCAGGAATATACACCGGCTGCCGGCGGGCCTCAATCGGCCCGGAGTGTTGTCGCGGGGCGGCTCGGATGGTCGCCGCCGGCCGCCCTGCGGTAGGCTCGACTGCCATGCCCGAGCCCGTCATCCGCCTGGAACACGTCCGCAAGAGCTTCGCCATGCCAGGGGGCGAGCGGGTGGACGTGCTCGACGTGCCCGGGTTCGTCTTGGCTGCCGGCGAGCAGGCCGCCCTCGAGGGCTCGAGCGGCTCCGGCAAATCGACCCTCCTGCACGTGATTTCGGGGATCATGCGGCCCGACTCGGGGCGGGTCGAGGTGGCCGGGGTCGACATCACGAGGCTGCCCGAGGCCCACCGCGACCGGCTCCGGGCCGACACGCTGGGGCTCGTGTTCCAGCAGTTCAACCTCCTGCCTGGCTTCACGGCCCTCGAGAACGTGCTCGTGGCGATGTCGTTCGGCTCTCGCCCAGCCGACCGCGGCCGGGCGGCGGGCCTGCTCGAGGCGGTCGGCCTCGGCCACCGCCTCCATCACAAGCCGGCCGAGCTCTCGACGGGTCAGCAGCAGCGGGTGGCGGTGGCCCGGGCGCTGGCCAACCGGCCGCGGGTGGTCTTGGCCGACGAGCCGACGGCGAGCGTCGATGCAGCCCACCAGCAGCAGGTGGTCGATCTCCTCAAAAACTCCTGCGCCGAGCACGGCGTGGCCCTGCTCGTGGTCACCCACGACCCCGTGGTGGCCCGGCAGTTTCCCCGGCGGCTCGAGCTCGATGAGTTCAACCGGGCCGGCCAGCAGAGGGCCTGACGCCATGTCGCTCTTGGGCATCGCCTGGCGCAGCATCCGGCAGCGGCTCCTGACGAGCGGCCTGACGGCCCTCTCGCTGGCGCTGGGCGTGGCGCTCGTCGTGGCCACGCTCGTGATCGGCAACGTCGTCCGCGAGGCTTTCGCCTCGGGCCAGGGGCTCGGCTACAACCTGATCGTGGGGGCCAAGGGAAGCCCGCTGCAGCTGGTCTTGAACAGCGTCTATCTCGTCAGCAAGCCGGTCGAGAACATCGCCTGGGACTTCTACCAGGAGTTCCTCCCGGCCGCCGAGCGGCCTGACGGCGTCGCCGGCCGGTACGCCGGCAGCGTGGCGATCGCGGTGCCGATCTGCATGGGGGACTACTTCCAGAGCTACCGGGTCGTGGGCACGAATGCCGCCTACTTCGACCGGCTCACCGTCGGCGACGGCCGCCCCTTCGCCTTCGCTGCCGGGAGAAACTTCCGCGACGACGAGTTCTTCGGCGGCGTCCTCGGCGGCACTGTGGCCCAGAAACTGGGCCTCCAGGTGGGCGACACCTTCTCCCCCACCCACGGCGCCGACGACGGCCTCGTCCACGATCCTTTCACCGTGACCGGCATCCTGGCCCGCACCGACACCCCCGTGGACCGGGGCGTATACGTGAACATGGAAGGCTTCTATCTCCAGGAGGGCCACGCCAAGCCCGTGCCCCAGGAGAAAAGCCGCGAACTGCCAAGCACCGCTGAGGAGGCCGGGGTGGAAGCCGGAGGAGCCTTGGAGATTTCGCCCCCCAAAAGCACCGCATCGCCACTGGGGTCGAGCGAAATATCCACAGCGACGAAGGCTTTCACCCCGGCCGACCCACCGACCGGCGACACCACGGCCGGGGCGGAAGCCGGAGGAGCCTTGGATCGCGGCCCCGCGCGCGCCGACCCACCGACCACGGACCCGGCGCCGCTGCCGTTTGCCCAGCGGGAGGTGACGGCGATCCTCGTCCAGACGGCCGCGCCCGGCGGGATGCCGCCGGAACTGTTGGCGATGGGGCTCAAGAACGCGATCAACGAGGGGCCCGACGGGCAGGCGGCCGAGCCCGTCCGGGAGATCCGCACGCTTCTGGACCTGTTCGTGCGGCCCTTGGAGTTGCTCTTGCTCTTGATCACAGCCCTGGTGGTGCTCGTCTCGGCGATCGGGATCCTCGTGAGCATGGTGGGCTCGGCCTTGGAGCGGAGCCGCGACGTGGCGGTGATGCGGGCGCTCGGGGCCCGCCGCAGCCACGTGCTGGCAGTCGTGCTCCTCGAGGCCGTCCTCCTGGCCGTGGGGGGGGGACTGGTCGGCTGGGTGCTCGGCCATGGGATCGTGGCCGCGATCGGGCCCCTGATCACCACCAATGCCGGGGTCTCGGCCGGGTTCTTCTCGACCGCCCCGCTGGGCGAGCTCTTGCTCGTGCCCTTCCTCGTGGGCCTGGCCATCCTGGCCGCCCTCCTGCCGGCCCTGGCGGCCTACAGGACCGACGTCGCCAAGTGGCTGTAGGGCCGGCCCCGGCCAAGCCCGTACAATGAAGGAGTGATGTTTCGAACCCCTCCCTCCCCGATGCGGCTCATTGCCCTGGCGGCCTGCCTGGCCCTGCCGGCTCCGGCCCGGGCCTGCCCCTTCTGCTCGGCCGTCTCGCTGACCTTCGCCCAGGAGATCGCCCAGAGCGAGGCGGCCGTGATCGCCCGGCTCGTCGAGCCTCCCCCAGCCGCCGCCGTCAGCCGGCTGGAGGGGCCGCTGCCCAAGGGCAAGTTCGAGGTGGTGGAGGTGATCAAGGGAGGGGATCTGGTGGCGGCGGCCGACCATGCCGCCGGCGGTAAGCCGATCGAGGCGATCGTGCTCGAGGACAAGCCGGTCGGCACGCTCTTCCTCCTGATGGCGATCGAGCCCGAGCGGCTCGTGTGGAGCAGCCCGATCAGGCTCAGCGACCGCGGGGTGGCGTACATCCAGGCGCTCGCTGGCCTGCCCGAGAAGGGGCCCGACCGGCTGGCCTTCTTCATGCAGCACCTGGAGGACGAGGACGACGCCCTCGCCCGCGACGCCTACGACGAGTTCGCCGTCTCCCCCTACGACGACATCAAGGGCCTCGCCGACCGGATGGATTCCGAGCAGCTCCTGGCCTGGATCGAGAATCCCAAGGTCCAGGCCAACCGCCGCCGGCTCTATGCCACGATGCTCGGGGCCTCGGGCACGAAGGCCGACGCCGAGCGGATCGCCGCCATCCTGGCCGGCACGGGGCCGGCCGCCGAGCAGGCCGAGGTCCGCGGCGGCCTCGACGCCCTGATCGCCTGCTACGTCGCCCTCCAGGGGGCCGAGGCGCTCGATCTGGTGGATGAGCTGTTTCTCGCGCGGGGCGAGCGGGACAAGGAGATCCCGTTCACCGAGACCTATGCGGCGGTGATGGCGCTGCGGTTTCTGGGGGAGGAGTCGGACCTCGTGCCCCGGGAGCGGGTGCTGGCCTCCCTGAGGCTGTTGCTCGACGAGCCGAAGCTGGCCGACCTCGTGATCGCCGACCTGGCCCGCTGGGAGGACTGGTCGGTGGCGGACCGGCTGGTGGGGATCTTCAAGGATGCCAAGGCCGACAACATCTTCGTCCGCGAGCCGATCGTGAACTACCTCCGGGCCTGCCCGCTGCCGGAGGCGGCCGCGGCGATCGAGGAGCTGGCAGCCATCGATCCCGAGGCGGTCCGCCGGGCCGCCACGCTCGCCGGACTGGCGGGCATCGCGGCCGGAGGGCCGACCGAGCCGCCAGCCGACTCGGCGCTCGCCGGGGCGCTTGAGCCGGTGCAGGGCGACGAGGACCCCACCGCCCCCCGCGGCCCGGCCGCCGGCACAGTGCCTTCGGCCCCGGCCGGAACGCCGCCCGCCCCAAATGGATGGAAGTGGGCCCTCTGGGCCGCGATCGTCCTCGCCGTCGGAATCGTGGCTCGGGCTGCCCTGCGGCCCGGCACCGCCGGCCACTGATGATGCGTGTCTTCTGAGATCTCCAGGTCGTGGAGGGCAAGCCCGGCTTCACTCGTTTGACCGAAGCAAATCATGAGTACGGGACTCTTCGATTCGCCGCCGCTGCCAGTCAACCACCGGCCCGCCGCCGGGCGGGAGGCCGACGGCTATCGCTCCCTCTCCGGCACCGCGATCGCGGCGGCCTGCGTGGCCCTGCTCGCCCCCCTGGCCTTTCTCGGCTGGACGCTCCTGGCGGTGCCGGTGATGGGCCTGGTGCTCGCGGCCGTGGCCCTCCGCGACGTGGCCCGTCGGCCGGAGGCAGTCACCGGCCGGGGGCTGGCGCTGGCTGCCCTGGCGGGCTCGGCCGCCGTGCTTCTGGCGGCCGGCGGCTTCCTGGCGGTCAGCTACGCCCGCGAGCTCCCCGAGGGCTTTGCCCGGATCCACTATGGGCTGCTTCAGCCCCTCCCGGGCGACCCGCCGCTGGCGATCCCCGAGTCGGCCGTGGCCCTTCACGGCCAGGACGTGCTCCTCAAGGGCTACATGTATCCCAGCTCGCGGCAGAAGGGGATCACGGAGTTCCTGCTCTGCCGCGATCAGGGCGACTGCTGCTTCGGCGGCGACCCCAAGCTCACCGACCGGGTGCTCGTGCGGGTCGCCGATCCCAAGGGGATCGCCTTCACCCAGCGGCTCGTCAAGATCGCCGGCCGGTTCCGGGTCGAGCCGGCCGGCACCGCCGAGTTGGGCGGCGGCGTGCTCTACCACCTCGATGCCGCCTCCACCCGCTAGCGGTCAGGCCCTGTTTGTCATGCATGTCGCCCGCCCGCAGCATCGACAGGCCAGGCCGGAGCGGGCGATTTTCATGATCATGCTGCCGTTGGCCGCGGCCGTGTTCGCCGCCGCGGGCTGCGGAGGATCGCCGGGTGGTGGGCAGCCCGGTGAGCCGGCAGCAGCGGCTGTCGAGACCGGCCAGTCGTCTCCGCCCGCATCGAGCCCGCCGCCTTCCGCCCGGCCAGGAGCGGGGTTCCGCGAGATCACCTTCGACGACATCAAGCTCGAGATGGAGAAGGGAGCCCCTTTTACCCGCGAGCTGCTCCCTGAGCGGGTCACGGCGCTCGCTGGCACGCCGATCCGGATCCGGGGCTACATCCTGCCGAGCTTCCAGCAGACGGGCCTCACGCAGTTCGTGCTCGTCCGCGACAACCAGGAATGCTGTTTCGGCCCGGGGGCGGCCCTCCACGATTGCATCGTAGTGCGGATGCGGCCGGGCAAGACCGCCGCCTTCTCGATCCGCCCCGTGGCCGTGGCCGGGACCTTCACAATCGACGAATTGCGGG
>CAYRNG010000111.1:0-2914 GCA_964425395.1 uncultured Candidatus Kuenenia sp.
ACCGCTCAATACGAGATGGCCTTCCGGATGCAGGCGAGCGTCCCGGAGATCATCGACTTCTCCGACGAGCCCCGGCACGTGCTCGAGTCCTACGGCCCCGACATCAAGCGGCCGGGCAGCTATGCCTTCAACTGCCTGCTCGCCCGGCGGCTCTCCGAGCGGGGCGTGCGGTTCGTGCAGCTCTTCCACATGGGCTGGGACCACCACGGCGGCCTGCCGGGGGCGATCAAGGGGCAGTGCCACGACACCGATCAGGCGACCGCCGCCCTGCTCGACGACCTCGCCCAGCGGGGCCTCTTGGACGAGACGCTCGTGGTCTGGGGGGGCGAGTTCGGCCGCACGATCTACTCGCAGGGGGCCCTCACCGAGACCAACTACGGCCGCGACCACCACCCCCGCTGCTTCACCATGCTCCTGGCGGGGGCCGGCGTCCGGGGGGGCCTCACCTGGGGCGGCACCGACGACTACTCCTACAACATCACCACGCCCGAGCAGAAGGTGCACGTCCACGACCTCAACGCCACGATCCTCCACCTGATGGGCGTGGACCACCTGCGGCTGACCTTCCCCTACCAGGGCCGCGATTTCCGGCTCACGGACGTGCACGGCGAGGTGGTCAAGGGGATTCTCAGCTGAGGGCCGGGGTACGGGGACTGTACCCGAAGGGGACTGTGCCCCTTCGGCATACCCTGAAGCTACGCCTTCCGTGGGTCGGGGTTGCCCGTGCCATCTCGCCGGACGCTCCCTTCGGGCATCCTGCCCTCCGGTCGCTCGATGGAAACCGTCCTTCGCCATCCTGGCTACGGACGGTTTCCAACGCCGTCGAGACAGCACGGGCAACCCCTCGCGGAACCCGCACTCAATCCCCGGCCGCAAGCCTCGCTCACCGCGACCGCTTGCGGCGGCGGGCTTTCTTCTTCGCGGCCGGCTCGGCCGGCTCGGCCGGCTCTGCTGGGCCGGCCGCGGGCTCCTGCGAGATGATGATGCAGTTCTCGCCCAGGTCGAGGTCGTCTTCCTCCGCGATCGGCCGGCCGCGGTCGTCGAGCTTCACGTCGGCCTCGGCCGTCTTCCGCTTGGCGACGGCCAGGAGCTGCTCGTAGAGCTTGGCCCGGTCGACACCGTTGATCTGGGCGACGGCCGCCGCCACCTCGCCGAGATAGCGAAGGAAGATGCTCCGCCGCTGCCCCTCCTGGGCCACCCGGAGCCGCCGCCGCAGGTACATCCCCAGCTTGCGACCGACCGCCTGGAGGGCCAGCCGGATCTCCTTCTGGATCTCGGGGTAGTGGGCGATCGCCTCCTACGACTCGCTCGTGAACGGCACCCAGACGCTGGCCACGTGCACCATCACCGTCACCGGCCCCGACGGCAGGCTGCCGCGGGACTGCGAGAGGCCGTAGGACCGCCAGTTGGTCGAGAGGATCGATTGGGTGACGGCACAGGCGGCGTGCTGAAACTGGAGCGGCACCCGGTTGGCATACCGGAGCACCGACATGCTCTGCCCCTCCTCGGCATTGACGTGCTGCATCGCCTCGTGGAGGGCGTCGAGCTCTTGCTTCTTGAGCTTGGCGGGCGACTGGCGGGGGGCGAGGTTTGCCTCGGTGAGGATCTTGTCGGCCCCCTCGGCCCCCACGCCGGCGAAGGTGGTGGTGAGGAACTGCCGCAGGCTGCGGGCGTCGCTCTCCCCGGCCAGCTCGCCGAGGGCCTCGCGGCTGATCTTCTGGGTGGCCACGCCGCCGCCGTAGGCCAGCGCCGCCTCGATCAGAAACGGGTTGCCGCGGTAGACGCTCGGCGGCCGGGTGGCGGCCGTGAAAAACTCGCCCGGCACCACCTGGCGGAGGCCGGCCAGAAGCCGCTGCTCGCCGATCGGCACGATGCAGTCGGTGGCCGGCGGCGGGATCTTCGTCTCCTGGATCGCCTTGTAGAGGGCGTCGGCCTCGCCCCGGCCGAGCTTGCCGGTGGTCACCCGGGTGGAGAGCTTGGCCGAGTCGCAGAGCTTCCTGGCGGTGCCGTGCGAGACCCGCGAGAACGACTGGGTGAGGAACTGCGCCACAGTCAGCTTGGGATGCTCCTGGAGCATCGTCACCAGCCGGCCGAGCTCGACGCCGTAGGGATGCGGTTTGATCTCCTTGGGCTCGGGTGGCAGCTCGTCGCTGGCCCGCTCCAGGATCCGCTCCTGGCCGTCCGGGCCGATGAAGTGGATCCGGGCGTGGGGATTCGCGATCGCCGTCTGCTCGAGGTATTCCTCGACGCTCCCCCGGCCCCGCTGAAACTTGGCCTCCATCTCGATCGTGACACGGGTGCCGTGTTCGATCGGCTCGCCCCGATCGTTCTCGGCCACCCACTCGATCGCGTGCTTCTTCATCAGCTCGGCACCCCCCTTGCCGGCCGGAATGTCGACCCCCTCCCCCTTGCCGTTCAAGATCTCCGGCTGATTGGTCTTGGTGTCGATCCGCAATTCGTAGTAGTGGGCCGGCTGCTTGCGGTCGATCTTGGAGATGATCTTGACCGGCTTGCCGGTGGTCAGCACGCCATACATCCCGGCCGCCGAGATCCCGATCCCCTGCTGGCCGCGACTCATCCGCAGGCGGTGAAACTTCGAGCCGTAGAGAAGCTTGCCGAAGATCAGCGGGATCTGCTTGCGGACGATGCCGGGGCCGTTGTCCTGGACCCCCATCCGATACCGCGCGCCGCTCTCCCCGACCTGCTCGATGTGGACCCAGATCTCCGGGAGGATGCCCGCCTCCTCGCAGGCGTCGAGCGAGTTGTCGACCGCCTCCTTGACGCTCGTGAGCAAGGCCTTCCGCGGCGAGTCGAACCCGAGCAGGTGGCGGTTTTTGGCGAAGAACTCGCTGACGGAGATGTCTCGCTGGCCGGCCGCCAGGGCCTGGGCGCTGGCCCGCCGCTTGGCGGGGGC
>CAYRNG010000112.1:0-2871 GCA_964425395.1 uncultured Candidatus Kuenenia sp.
CCCTATCAGCCGGCCGGCTACTACCGGCACCTAAACTTCCCGCAGCGGGAGTACAAGGCCGACACCGACGAGCGGCAATGGCGGCGCGGCCTCTACGTCCACTGGCAGCGGATGTTCCTCCATCCGCAGCTCCTGGCCTTCGACGCGCCGACCCGCGAGGAATGCACGGCCGTGCGGATGCGGTCGAACACCCCCAAGGCGGCGCTCGTGCTGTTGAACGACCCCACCTTCGTCGAGGCGGCCCGCAAGCTCGCCGAGCGGGTGCTCAAGGAAGCCGGCGACGACCAGGCCCGGATCGAGGCCCTCTGGCGGCATGCCGTCTCCCGCCGGCCCGATCCCGAGGAGCAAAAGCTCGTGACGGATCTCCTGGCCCGCCGCCGGGCCGAATACGCCGCCGACCACGCCGCCGCCCGTGAACTGCTCACGGTCGGCCTCGCCCCCCGCGACACGTCGCTCGACGACGCCGAACTCGCTGCCTGGACCGCCACCGCCCGCGCCGTCCTCAACCTCCACGAAGCCATTGGGAGATATTGAGCATGCCTGACTTGACCCCCGTCCACCGCCGCACGTTCCTGGCCCGCTCGGGGCTCTCGCTGGGGGGGGCGGCGCTCGGCACGCTGCTGGCCCGCGACGGACTGGCTGCCGTGAGCGGGGGCCGGCCGGCCTCGGGCACCGGCGCGGTCTGGCCGCTCCACCATCCGCCCAAGGCGAAGTCGGTGATCTTCCTCTGCCTCGCCGGCGGCCCCAGCCACATCGAGACCTTCGACCACAAGCCCCTGCTCGCCAAGCTCGACGGCCAGCCGATGCCCGAGAGCGTCACGGCCGGCCAGCCGATCGCCCAACTGCAGGGGAAGGAACTGATCGTGCTCGGGCCCCGCAAGCCGTTTCGCCGGCACGGCGAGAGTGGGGCCGAGGTGAGCGACTATTTTCCGCTGCTCGGCGGCCTTGCCGACAAGCTGGCGATCGTGCGGAGCATGGTCACCGAGCAGATCAACCATGACCCGGCCCACACCTTCATGAACTGCGGCACGGCCCTCTCCGGCCGGCCGAGCATGGGGGCCTGGGTGACCTATGGCCTGGGCAGCGAGGCCGACGACCTGCCGGGCTTCGTCGTGATGACGAGCAAGCTGGGCCGCAACCCCCAGCCGATCGCCGCCCGGCAGTGGCACTCGGGCTTCCTGCCGGGGCAATTTCAGGGGGTGGAGTTTGCGACCTCGGGAGCGCCGGTTCACTACGTCGCGAATCCGCCGGGCGTCTCACCGGCCCACCAGCGGGACCTGATCGACACCGTGGCCGCCCTCGAAAACCATCGCCTCGGCCGGGTGGCCGATCCCGAGGTGGCCACCCGGATCCGGCAGTACGAACTCGCCTTTCGGATGCAGGCCAGCGTGCCCGCCCTGGCCGACCTCGCCGATGAGACGCCCGAGACGCTCGCCCTCTACGGGGCCACGCCCGGCAAGGCGACCGTGGGCACCAACTGCCTGATGGCCCGCCGGCTGGTGGAGCGGGGGGTGCGGTTCGTGCACCTCTACCACAGCGACTGGGACCACCACGGCGGCATCGAGGGCTTCATGGACGAGATCTGCCCCCCCACCGATCGGGCCGCCGCGGGGCTGCTCCTCGATCTCGAGCGGCGCGGCCTGCTCGACGAGACGCTCGTGGTGATCGGCGGCGAGTTCGGCCGCACGCCGATGGGCCAGGGGAGCGGCAAAGGGATCGGCCGGGACCACCACATCAAGGGCTTCAGCATGGCGCTGGCCGGCGGGGGCATCAGGGGGGGCATCGTCCACGGCGAGACCGACGAGTTCGGCTACAACGCCGTCACCGACGTGGTCCACGTCCGCGACCTGCACGCCACGATGCTGCACCTGTTGGGCATCGACCACGGCCGGTTCACCTTCCAGTTCCAGGGGCTCGACTCGAAGCTCACCGGCGTCGAGCCGGCCAAGCCGGTCAAGGCGATCCTGGCCTAAGGGCGGGAGTCCACGCCGCGGGCTCTCGGCCGGCGCGGCCGACACCGAGAGGGCCAATGCCCCGAGCCCGATGAGCTTGATGACAGTCCAGCCTGAACACGGCGTTCCCAGGCAGACGGCGGCCCCGGCCAATCGATGCAGCATCATGATGAACGTCAGGTCGGGTGGGACGGAGGGAAACGCGGTTCAGTTGCGGGTGCGGCCCGCGACCCGCGCCTCTTCGAGGGCGGCGGCGAGTTCCTGCACGGTTTCCGGCCGGTCCTCGGCTCGATCTACCGTTTCGCCGGGATCTGCCGAGAGATCGTACAGCTCGAATACCCGCCGATCGCGGCTGGTGCCAGACTCGATCAGCTTCCAGCTGCCGGCCCGGACGGCCATGGTGAGGTTCTTGGCATCGCCCAGGATGAAGGTATGCGTGCGGACCGGACCCGTCGGCGGCGTGCCGAGGAGGATGGGCAGGAAACTGAACGAGTCCTCACCGGCATCGGCCGGCAGCGTCGCGGCCAGGAGTTCCGCGACCGTGGCCAGCAGGTCGGTCAGGCAGAGCGGCTGATCGGAGACGGAGCCGGGGGCGATCCGGCCCGGCCAGCGGGCGATGAACGGGACGCGATGGCCCCCTTCGTAGGGCGTGCCCTTGCCGTCGTGCCAGGGGCCGTTGGTGACGTGACCCATCCGGCGGGCTTCGGCCTTGGCGGACCGCGCCTTCTCCCGCACGCCGCCCGCCTCGCTCGCGAGGTTGAGCATCGCGTTGCGGGAGCCGCGGAAGTCGCGGGGCGAGCTGCCGTTGTCGCTGGTGACGAAGAGGAGCGTGTCGTCGGTGAGCCCGAGCTCCGCGAGCGTGGCGACGATCTCGCCGATGTGGGCGTCGAGCTCCTGGATGTGGTCGCCGAGCAGCCCG
>CAYRNG010000113.1:0-3388 GCA_964425395.1 uncultured Candidatus Kuenenia sp.
GGGACGACCGAGAACGGCACGGAAGCAGGGAGTGTCGCTGTTTCCTTTTCTCGACATCCTGGCCTGCGTGATCGGCAACCTGATCCTGATCATCACGACAGTGGTGCTCGAGCAGGTCGACACCCAGCCGGTCGCCGAGGCAGCCCGGATCGACGACCTCAAGGAGGAGGCCGGCCGGCAGCAGGCCCAGGCGGCCGACCTTCAGAAGCAGGTCGAAGAGCTGCAACGACGCTCGGGCACCGCCCTGGAGAAACTCGCGGAGGTGCGGGCCAAGATCGCGGAGGCGAAACGACAACTCGCCGCAGCCGAGACGCGGGCCCGGGAGGCCGACAAGCCCGCCCCGCCCCCGCCGGCCATGGCGGCGGACCTCGCGAAGCTCGAGCGGGAGCGGAACCAGATCGCCGGCGAGATCGCCGACCTCGAGCGGCAGATTGCCGACCGCAAGCGGCAGCCCGAGCAGATGATCGCGATCCTTCCGCCCGGCACGGGAGGCGGCCCGCGGAAGGGCGTGTTCGTGGAGGCGGCCAAGGACGGCCTGGTGATCCACGAGGGAGCCAAGCCCTGGCGGATACCCACGGGCAAGGTGGCCTCCGACCCGCAGTTCAAGGCGCTCCTCGAGCGGGTCAAGAAGGATGGCGACGCGATCATCACCTTCCTGGTGCGGGCCGACGGGCTGGCGGCCCTGGCCGCTGGCCAGAAGGCGACCGCCGACGCGGGCGTCCGGTCGGGCCGCGTCCCGCTGCCCGGCCAAGGCGGGCTCGACCTCTCGGGGGCGAAGTAAAAGCCCGTGGTGCGCAACGTAGCCGCGGGTTTTCAACCCGCGGACAGCGCGACGTTGCCCACCGAAACCCGCGGCACCGGAAACGCGTTGCCAACTGGCCGGCGAGATGGACAGGCTTTGCCTGTCCGCAGGGTCGTCCCCCTCCGGGCGGCCGTTTCATGCGCGTCGTGCGGTGTGGAAGGCGGGGTCGCGGTTCCGATAGTTCGTCACGGCGTGACGAACCTCCAAGGCAACCCCGACCTGCCGCCAGGGCGGCTATCATGCTTTCATGGCGAGGCGAAAAAGCAAGACGTCGGCGACCGGGGGCAACCTCGACTCGATGCTCGACACGCTCACCAATGTGGTCGGCATCCTGGTGATCGTCCTGGTGGCGGTGCAAATCTCGAGCAACGAGGCGGCCTCCCGGATCGCAGCCGAGCTCGAGAAGGTCGACCCGCAGGAGGTGGCCCGCCTGGAGGAGGCCGCTGAGCAGGCCCGGGCGGAGGCGGCGGCCGCGGCCGAGGCGCTCCGCGAGCAACGGCAGGCCGTTTTGAATCCTCGCGACGAACTCTCCCGGCTCGAGGCCGCGCTGCAAATCGATCAGGATCTGGCCCGCGAGGCGGTGGCCCGGGCGGCGGAGCTCGACAAGCAGCGGGCCGCCGACCTGTCCGCCGCCACGCAGGCGGCCGCGCGGGCGGCGGCGGAGCAGGCCAAGCGGGAGGCCGAGCGAAACGCCGTCGCGGAGCGGCTTGCCAAGATGCGGCGAGAGCTCGAAAACCTGCCGGTGCTCGAGGCCCCGCCGGCTAAGGAGGTGCGGCTTCCCGATCCGCGGCCGGCCCCGGCGGGCGTCAAGGAAATCCACGTGCTCTGCCGGGAGGGACGGATCTGGCTGGTGGACATCCCCGCCCTCCAGGAGAAGGCAAAGAAGCGGGCCGACTTCGTCGTCCGCTCGAAGAAGCTCGACCCCGACGGCGACACGTGGCTCGACGACGGCCAGACCTTCCTCGACGAGTTCAACAAGGCCCCGGTCCGGGAGGGTGGCTTCGAGATGACGCTCGCCCTCGCCGGCAACCGCTGGACGCGGCTGATACTCACCCGGATGAAGGGCCGGGGGGAGACGGCCGCCGACGCGGTCAAAGCTTCCGGGGATTTCGCCCGCACGCTCCGCCGACTCAAGCCCGAGATCCACGTGCTGCGGTTCTTCGTCTGGCCCGACAGCTTCGAGGACTATCTTCAGGTCCGCGAACTCGCCGGCGAGCGGGGCTACGCCGCCGGCTGGGAACCGATGACCTCGCCTGCCGAATACCAGATTCCACTGGGCAAATACGCCGTCGGCGTGAAGCCACCGCCCCAGCCTCCCGACCCGAATCCCAAGCCGGCCCCGCCCCCGCCCAATGTCCTCGACTGACGCCTCCCCCAGGCCGGCCCGCCGACCGGCAGGCAGCGGGCTGCTCGTGATGGGCGTCGACTTCACATCGGCCCCCCGGCCGGCCAAGCCGATCACCGTGGCGGTGGGCCGGATGACGGCGGCCCGCGAGCCCGTCTACGTGCTGGAAACCGTTCGCGGCCTCGGCTCGCTGGCCGCCTTCGAGGCCTTTCTCGAGACGCCGGGCCCCTGGCTGGCGGGCTTCGACCTGCCCTTCGGCCAGCCGCGGCCACTGGTGCGCGCCGAGGGCTGGCCCGCGACCTGGCCGGAACTCGTGGCCTGCTACTGCTCGCTGCCGCGGAGCCTGCTTCGCGACCGCTTCCGCCGCTGGTGCGCGGCCCGGCCGGCAGGCGACAAGTTTGCCTGGCGGAAGGCCGACAAGCCGGCGGGGTCGAGCCCGGCGATGCGCTGGACCAATCCACCGGTCGCCTGGATGATGCATGCCGGCATCGGCCGGATGCTCGCGGCGGGGCTCGTGTTTCCGGCCCACGACCACCCGCCTCGCGCCCGCCGGCGGCAGCCCGGCGCCGGCACCGCCCGGATCGCGGTCGAGGCGTATCCCGGATTCACCGCCCGGCAGGTCTGCCGCGGCTCCTACAAGAGCGACGACAAGCGAAAGCAGTCGCCCGAGCGGGCCGCCAACCGCCGTCGCATTCTGGCCGCGGTTGTCGCCGGCACCGCGGGGCTCCGGCCGCGGCTCGAACTCTCGGCCGCCTGGCGGCGGAAGCTCCTGGCCGACGGCTCGGGCGATCTCCTCGACGCGGTGCTCTCGAGCCTCCAGGCAGCGCACGCAGCCGGCCTGCCCGGCTACGGCCTGCCCGCCGACCTCGACCCGCTCGAGGGCTGGATCGCGGCGGTGCCTCCGCCCGCGAGCCGCGCCGCGAAGGGAACGTGATCTGGGCCTGAGCTCAGGCCAGTTCGAACACCGCCTCGATCTCGACCGGCACGCCCAGGGGCAGCGACCCGGCCCCGAAGGCGCTCCGCACGCCCACGCCCTTGTCGGGCCCCCAGATGTCGGCGAACAGTTCGCTGCAGCCGTTGATCACGTGCGGGTGCTGCGTGAAGTCGGCCGGGCAGTTCACAAGGCCCATCACCTTCACCACCCGCGCCACGCGGTCGAGGCTGCCGAGGTGGTGCACGAGCGTGGCCAGGATCGCCAGGCCCGTGAGCCGGGCGGCCGCCTTGCCGGCGTCGGCATCGAG